>JARGFU010000004.1:23328-275470 GCA_029210625.1 Deltaproteobacteria bacterium
TCTTGGCGACCTTCTTGGCCGCCTTCTTCTTGGCGACCTTCTTGGCCGCCTTCTTCTTGGCGACCTTCTTGGCCGCCTTCTTGGCGACCTTCTTCACCGCCTTCTTCGCGGTCTTCTTCGTCGCCTTCCTGGTGACCTTCTTCGCCGCCTTCTTGGCAGCCTTCTTCGCGACCTTCTTCGTGGCCATGGAGTCCCTCCCTTTCGATCGGCCGCTTCATACTCCGAAGCGATGCGAAGCGAGAACCCCGAAAACAGCGAACGAAATGACGTGCTGCGTCAGCCGCGCCGGTCGAGGAGGTGGTGCCGATCGAGGAAGGCGAGGGTGCGCCCGGCGATGGGCTCGGCGAGGTCGAGCAGGCCGGTGTGGGTGGCGTCGGGGAGGAAGGTCCACTCGGCGCCCGGGATCGCCTCGGCCATGCTCTTCCCGATGGCCGGCGGCGTGAAGCGGTCGTGGCCGCCGGCGATCACCAGGGTGGGCACGTCGATGCGCGGCAGGAGATCGCTCGCCGTATGTCGCGCCGCCGAGCGCGCCATCCAGAGGGCGCTGGCCGGATCGAGCGTGGCGAGGTGATCGTAGAAGGGGTCCATCACCTCGCGGGTGGCGCCGGACCCGACGAACTTCGCCAGGCGGTTGAGGCGGTGCCCGGCCCCGGTCTTCGAGATGCGCGCCGTCGTCCGCAGGAGGGGGCCGGCGAGGCCCGGCTGCACCACCCCGAGGAGGCGCTCGAGCTGCGCGCCGAAGAGGGGGTGGACGAGGCTGCGGAAGGGGTGCTCGTAGGTGCCCAGCAGGAGGGCGTAGCCGGCGATCCGATCCGAGAGGGTGCGCCAGGCCTCGAGGTTCACCTGGCAGCCGACCGAGAAGGAGGCGAGGATCGCCGGGTGCCCGGCGTCGACGCCCACCGCGTCCATCACCCGGCCAAGGTCCGCGGCGGCCTCGGGGATGGTGGCCGTGGCCTCGGAGCGGGCGGGCTCCGACTCGCCGTGGCCTTTGAAGTCCCAGGTCACCAGCCGCGCCCTCCCGCCGAGGCGATCGTGGAGGGCGTCCCAGTAGAAGGTGGGGCAGGCGAAGCCGTTGGTGAAGATCACGGTGGGCAGCGCGGCGTCCCCCTGCCCGGGGGTGCGCAGGATCACCGAGAGGCCCGCACCGTCGCTCCCCTCCACCCGCAGCCGCTCGAGGGTCTGGCTCAAGCGCTCGCCTCCACCCGCAGCTCGCCGGCGGTGTCCTTCACCGAGAAGCGGCCGCGCTCGTCGCGGGTGACGGTGCCCACCGCCACCTCGGGATCGTGGGTGAAGAAGAGCCGACCCTCCCGCTCCAGCAGGCGCTCCAGCAGGGCCTGCTTCTCCTCGATCAGCCGCTCGGGGAAGCGGTCGTAGCCCATGGTGATCGGCAGGTGCACCCAGGGGGCGCCGGGGATGAGGTCGCCGGCGAAGCAGAGGGGGCCGTCCGCGGTGGGCACCTCGGTGAGCATCAGCCCCGGGGTGTGCCCCAGGGAGAAGGTCAGCCGGTAGCCCCGGCCGAGGAGCTCGCTCGCCTCGCCGTCGACGAGGGAGAGGCGCCCGCTCTCCTCGAGGAGCGCGGGGAGCTCGGGGATGAACGAGGCCCGATCCCGCAGGTGCGGCGCCCGCGCCCGCTCCCAGGCCTCGCGGCCGATGACGAAGCTCGCCCGCGGGAAGAGGAGGCTCGGCTCGCGGCCCTGCTCGTGCTTCGCCAGCAGCCCGCCGGCGTGATCGAAGTGCAGGTGGGAGAGCACCACCACGTCGATGCTCTCGTGGGGGTGACCGAGGGCGGCCAGGTTCTCCAGGAGGACGTGCGCCTCCTCGGTGACGCCGAAGCGGTCGCGCAGGCGGGGCTCGAAGAAGGCGCCCACCCCGGTCTCGAAGAGGATCGTCCGGCCGCTCTCCTCCACGCAGAGGAGCGCCCGGCAGGCGAGCGGGATCCTCCCCTGCTCGTCCGGCGCGATCCACTGGCTCCAGACGGCCCGGGGGGCGTTTCCGAACATGGCACCGCCGTCGAGGCGCTGCCGGTTTCCTTCGACCGAGTAGAGGCTCTTCGCGTTCATGCGGGCCGGAGTGTAACCCAAGAGACCGCGCTTGCTCACCAGCGCCACCCCCCTCTAACCTCTCAGGGGTGAGCGATCTCCTCTCCCACATCCGCTTCGAGCCCGAGGCCCAGCTCCTCGACACCCTCTTCGATCGCTTCGGCCTCGACGAGATCCTCGATCACTTCATCGAGGCGGGTGGCGCCGGGCCCCACTACGAGCTGGTGCTCTCCACCCAGCTGCGGCTGACCCCGCTCCTGGCCCCGCGGCTGGTCCCGCTGATGGCCGAGGTGCGCGAGCGCCTCGAGTTCGCGGAGCCCATCGACCTCTTCGTGCAGCCGGACGCCGAGATCAACGCCTTCGCCCTCCACACCGTGCACGAGGGCGATCCCCACGCCATCTCCCTGACCAGCGGCCTGGTGAAGGCGATGAGCGACGACGAGCTGCGCTTCGTCCTCGGCCACGAGCTCGGGCACCTGGCCTACCGGCACTACCGGGCGCGGCTGCTCGACGTCGCCGTGGGAGAGGAGCCCACCGGCGAGTCCCGCCTCCCCGCGCTCCTGCGCCGGCGCCTGGGGAGCTGGGATCGCCTGGCCGAGCTCTCCGCCGACCGGGCGGGCTTCGCCGCCGCCGAGGGGCGCCTCGAGCCCATCGTCTCGGCCTTCTTCAAGATGGCCTCGGGGCTGGGCCCCGAGCACCTGCGCTTCGACATCGAGGCCTTCCTCGGCCAGCTCGAGGCCCTCCAGAAGATGAAGCGCAAGGAGATGCTCGCGAGCTTCTCCCACCCCGTCACCCCGGTGCGGGTGCGGGCCCTGCAGCTCTTCGGGGAGGCCGACGGGATCCACCTGGAGGACCTCCACGCCGTCGACACCTCGGTGGGAGAGGTGGCCCGCCTGATGGAGTTCGAGGCCAGCGAGCCCCTCGACGTGAACGCCCGGGACCTGCTGCTCTCGGGCGGCCTGCTCGCCGCCCACGCCGACGGCAACCCGGTGACCCAGGACCAATCCGAGCTGCTCATCCACCTCCTACTGCCCCTCTGCGCCAACCCCGAGGCCGAGGTGCAGGCGATCCACAGCGCCGAGGAGGCGCGGGCCCGCTTCGAGGTCGCCGCCGGCTGGTTCCGCGAGAACGCCGGCGAGGAGCGCTTCGGCATCTACCGCCAGCTCTGCCACATCGTCGGCGTGGACGGTCACCTCCCCGAGGGCGAGAAGGACTTCATGCGCGAGGTGGCCGAGGCCCTGGAGATCCCCAAGAAGGCCGCCGACGAGATCCTCTACGAGGTGCTCTCGGGCTACCTGCAGGCGCGCGCGGCCCAGCGCCGCCCCTCCTTCGGCTTTGACAGCTAGCAGCGGTTGATCGAGTCCCCGCTCGCGGGTCAAAATCGGTCTTTGGTCGAAGGCATGGCTCCCTGGTCTCCAGGGAAGGAACGAAGGGGTTGAGGCATGGACACGCCAGTCACGACAGAGGTCCTCTCGGGAGAGGCTCGCTTCATCTTGCAGCACCTGGCCCGCAACGCGGCCGAGGGTGACTCGAACCACATGGGGGACGTCCGGACCGCCCTCGAGGGGGCCGTGACCCTCGACTTCGCGGACTACCTGAAGTTCCTCAAGAAGTTCAACTACATCACCCTCAACCGGCAGGAGCACACCCTCGGCCTGACCACGGACGGCTCCCGCATCGTCGAGGGGCTCGACATCGAGCGCTTCACCCTGGAGATCGGCGACTACTTCGAGCACCGGGTGCAGGAGCCCAAGGTCATCGTCAACACCGACGACGACCGGGGCAACGAGACCCGGGTGGCGCTGACCGCCGCCAGCGACCTGCGCTACGTGCGCTACGACGAGCTGGGCTCCGGCGCCCTGGGCACGGTCCTGCGGGGCAAGCACGGCAAGCTCGGCATCGACGTGGCCATCAAGGAGATCAAGGATCTCTTCGACTACTTCTCCTTCCTCAAGCGCCAGACCGTCGCCTCTCGCCTGGACGTGGCGGTGCGGGCCCAGGCGGCCCTCCACCACCCCACCGTGCTGCGGATCTTCGACCTCGAGATCGAGGTCGCCCACCCCTACTACGTGATGGAGATCTGCCCCTCCTCCCTGCGCCAGCGCCTCGAGGAGAACCCCGAGGGCCTGCCCGAGGAGGAGGCCCTGCGCTGGTTCCTGCAGGTGCTCTACGCCCTGAAGGCCGCCCACGACGCGGGGATCCTGCACCGCGGGCTCAAGCCCGAGAACGTGCTCCTCGACGAGCTGGACAACGCCCGGGTCGGCGACTTCGGCATCTCCACCCTGATCTCGGCCGAGGACGCCAAGGGCCAGTCGATGCCGCGGGTCTTCCTCGGCACCGGCGGGATGGCCTACCTCGCCCCCGAGCAGATGGAGCTCGGCGCCGAGCTCTCCCCCGCCACCGACATCTACGCCGCCGGCATGCTCCTCTACGAGCTGCTGATCGGCCGGGCGCCGGGCCGCCGCGCCCCCCTGCCCTCCGAGGCGAAGAAGGGCGTCTCGAAGAAGCTCGACGACCTCTTCGACAAGCTCACCCAGGACCGCCCCGAGGATCGCTACGCCGACGTGGACGCGGTGCTCGCCGACTTCTACGCGGCCTTCGACGGCTTCGGGAAGCCGGGCGACCTCCTGCTGCGCGGCAGCGCGCCGGCCGAGGCCGCCCAGGGGGACGAGGCCAAGGAGGCCGGGGGCGCCAAGAAGAAGGCGGCCGGCCAGCGGGCCGGCGGCAAGAAGAAGGGGGACTCCGAGGCCAAGAACGGCAAGGCCGAGGAGGAGGCCCCGGAGGAGTCCGAGGCCGCGGCCGACGCCGAGGCGTAAGAACCACAGAGACCCCACCGCAGCGAGACGCTCGTGCACAAGCCCACCCTCTCCGATCGCCGCCAGTTCCCCCGGATGGAGTGCTCCATCCCCCTGCGAGTCTCCGACTACCACTTCGAGTGGGACGCCCGGAGCCTCTCCCTCTCGAACGGGGGGACCTTCATCCAGACCTCCCAGGACTTCTCCCCGGGGCAGGACATCGAGGTCACCGTCATCGACGAGGAGTTCGGGCAGGAGTGCGTGCTCGAGGCGCAGGTGCGCTGGGTCCGCAGCGCCGGCCTCGGCCCTCACGGGATCGGGGTGGCCTTCCTCGAGCGCCGAGCCGAGCGCCTGGAGATCCTCCACGACCTGGTCGATCGCCTGGCGGTGGCCGACGTGGCGACGGCGACCCGCTTCCGCGCGGCGAGCAAGCCCCTGCCGATGGACACCATCCTCTACGTCGCCCGCTCCGCCCCCTCGAGCCCGGTGCTCACCAACGAGGAGCGGCAGTTCCTCGCCTGCGTCGACGGCCACTCCACGCTCGAGGACATCAAGGGGCAGATGCCCGACCTCGAGTTCCAGATCATCTCCTACGCCCCCTTCTCCCTCCTGACCAAGGGCATCCTCACCCTGATCGAGGGCCACGGGATCAAGAAGGCGCGGCGCCGGGTCGGCGGCCGGGCCCCGCAGGGCCCGATGTTCATCAGCGGCGCCTCCCGCAAGCAGACCCAGGCCCGCAACGCCCAGGCCCAGAGCTACTACCAGCAGGCCCTCCAGTCCCTGCAGATGAACGACAAGCGCAAGGCCCGCACCCTCCTGGCCCTGGCCCTCCAGCTCGCGCCGGGCGACGCCGAGATCTCGGCCGCCCTCAACAGCCTGGAGGACTGATTCAGGTCGGACGAGGTCCGGCCCCCGGACCTCCGGTCCGCGTCACGGGCGGAAGGCGTCCTCCAGGTGCTCGAGCTGCCGCGGCCGTCCGTCCTCCAGCACCACCGCCACCACGTCGAAGCGCAGGTCGCAGCCTCCGTCGCCGTGGCGCGCCAGGTGGTGGCGGGCCGCCAGGACGATCCGCTGGATCTTGCGGCGATCGATGGTGGCCTCGGCCGGGCCGCGATCTCCGCGGCTGCGGCTGCGCACCTCCACGTAGGCCCGCACCCCCTCCCGCTCGGCGACGAGATCGATCTCACCGCCCCGGACGGTGAAGTTCCGCTCGAGGATCCGCCAGCCGCGGGCCTCCAGCTGCCGGGCGACCCAGGCCTCCACCGCGTGGCCGAGGTGGCGCCGCTCACTCGCGTCCAGTCCCATGCGCCTCGCCTCTGCGAGAGCGGTGCCAGGGGGCCTCAGGGCGCGAGGGTGGCCGAGAGCGGGAGGCAGGCGACGAAGGCCACCGACTCGAGCTCGGGATCGCCGACCCAGAGGCTCTGGGTCGGGGCCGCCGCCAGGTCGTGAGGCCCGCCCTTCGCCTGTCCGCCCAGGCAGAGGCGGTCGCCCTCCCGGGCCGCGTCCTCGAGCACGATCCCCACCGGCAGCACGATCAGCCAGTGGGCCCGCTCGCCGTGGAAGCAGCCGAGCCAGTGCGAGGAGGCGTCCCCGTCGACCCGCAGGTCGGCGCGCCGCGTCGTCCGGGGCATGGGGCCCTCCCCCGCCCGCAGCACGCAGGTCGCCTGACAATCGGCTGGCACCTGGCCGGGCAGCACCTGGCCGGGCAGCACCTCACCCATCGGACAGGCGGCTGGCCCCTCGCCGGCGGCCGGGTCGGGGCCCGCCTCCGGGGAGGGCGCCGGGAGGAGGCGGCCCTCGCCGTCGAAGCGGCTGGTCAGGGTCTCGTCCGGCGCGGCGTTCGCCAGGCTCGTCCCTTCCCCGGGATCGAGGTCCACCAGCCCCTCGTAGCGCCCGGCGAGGAGGAAGACCTCCCCCTCCTCCCGCTGCAGGGAGCGCAGGCGATCGTCCCCGGCGCTGCCCCAGGTGCGCAGCCAGCGCAGGCTGCCCTCCGGGGAGAGCCGGGCGAGGAAGAGGTCACGCCCGCCCCGCTCGCCTCCGACCACCCGCGGCGGCGGCGCGCCCGCCAGGCCCTCGCTGCCCGGCGCGAGCTCGCCGGCCAGGAGGAGGTCTCCCCCGGCGAGGACCTCCAGGGCCCCGAGGCCGATGCCCGCCTTCAGCCCCGCGAGGGCCGGCACCGCCGCGGCCGGCTCGCCGTCGGCGCTCCGGAAGCGCTGCCCCGCCCCGGTGATCAGCCACCCGCCGGGGCCGAGGGCCAGGCGGACGGGCCCCGGCTCGCTCTCGGCGTCGCCCAGCTGCGCCGCCCAGCCCTGCGCCCCGGCCCGGCGGGGCTGCACCTGGGGCGGCACCAGGGTGCGGGTGGTCAGGGAGCCGTCCGGGCGCCGGAGCATGAGGCGCAGCCCGTCGGGATCCCAGACCGGCTCCGCCAGGAGGGCGTGGCCGGGGTCGACGCGGATGGGGTGCACCGAGCGGTCGGCGAGGCCGACGAACCAGGCCTCGTGGCTGCGGCCGTCGCGGCTGCTGAAGAGGCAGCCGAGGGTCTGCCCCTTCTCGGCGCAGCGCAGCTCACCGCGGCCGGTCACCAGGACCTGCTCACCGGCGATGGTGACGCGGCAGGGGGTCTTGGGCTCGCAAGCGGCCTTCCAGGGGATCGGCTCGGGCTCGGCCTCCGGCGCCGCACCGGCGCCCAGGAGCAGGAGCGCTGCGGAGACGAGCGCCGCGCCCGGCCCCCATCTCGATTTCGTCGCCCCGGTCACGGTCGGAGCGTACCTCATCGGCTGCGAGCTGTGAGCTACGAGCTGCGAGCAACCATCGCCCTGCTCGGTGAACCAGATCTCGGGGATCCGGGGCACACCTCGATGCCCCTCTTGCTCGTAGCTCGCAGCTCAAAGCTCGCAGCCAAAGCTGATAGCTTCTCGGTCATGAAGGTTGCCATCCTCGTCCACGGCGGCGCCGGCCAGATCCTCGACACCGACCGCGCCGCGGCCTGCGCCGAGGGCTGCCTGAAGGCGGCCCGGGCCGGGCACCGGATCCTCCTCGAGGGCGGCCGGGCCCTCGACGCCGCCCAGGCCGCGGTGGTCGTCCTCGAGGACGACCCCCAGTTCAACGCCGGGACCGGGGCGGCCCTCACCGCCGAGGGGAGGCTCGAGCTCGACGCCATGGTGATGAACGGCGAGGACCTCGCCGTCGGCGGGGTCATCGGCCTCACCTCCTTCAAGAACCCCGTCCTGGTGGCCCGCGCCGCCCTCGAGAGCGGCCCCCACGCCCTCTACGCCGCCGAGGGCGCCGCGCGCTTCGCCCGGGAGCAGGGCTTCCACCGGCTCCCCGAGGCCGAGATGGTCCCCACCGGCGTGCTCAAGCGCTGGCACGGCGAGCGGGAGGCGGGGTGGCCCCGCATCCCGGGCACCGTCGGGGCCGTGGCCATCGACCTCGAGGGCCACGTCGCGGCGGCGACCTCCACCGGGGGGATCAGCGGCAAGCTCCCGGGGCGGGTGGGCGACACGCCCCTGCCCGGCAGCGGCGCCTACGCCGACGATCGCAGCGGCGCCGCCGCCGCCACCGGGGCCGGGGAGTCCATCCTCCGGGTGCTCATGGCCCAGCGCGCCCTGATGGCCCTCGAGCACCTCGAGCGCGAGCGTCGCACGGGGGACGAGGCCGGAGACCACGCCACCCGCGCTGCCCAGGCCGCGGTGGACGAACTGGCCCGGATCGGCGGCGAGGGCGGCATCATCCTCGTCGATCGCCACGGCCACCTGGGCTTCGCCTACAACACGCGGCGCATGAGCCGGGCCTGGATCATCGGCGAGAACGAGAGCGAGGGCTCGGGCTTCGAGTAGGGGGGATTGGGCGTTCGCCTCCGGGTGACTATTCTCGAACTCCAGGCCCCACCGTTCGAACCATGAGCACCGAGCACAAGAGCCGGACCGGCACCACCCTCGCGCTGCGGGACGCAGGCGGAGCCCAGACCCGCGCCCCGCTGGCGAAGCTCTACCGCGGCCTGCTCCTGCGGGTGGAGGCCCTCCTCCGGGGCAGCGAGGTGTTGCGTACCGTGGCGCCGGAGCAGGAGCCGGTGGAGACGATCCACCACGCCGCCACCGCGGTGTCCCGGGAGGTCGAGGGCCTGCGCCTCTCCGGGGCGATCCCGGACGAGCCCGTGCTGCGCTCGATCGAGTCCCGCCTGACGCGCCTCGAGGAGCGCTTCCTCGCCCTCGATGACTCCATCCCCACCGGCGCCTTGCGGGAGGTCGAGCTCGAGCAGTTCCCCGAGTCGGCGGTGCTCGCCTACCTCTCCTTCCTCGCCGCGCACCTCGAGGGCCGCCCCGCGACCCTGGCCCGGCTCGAGCTCCTCGTCACCCGCTGCTGCTCCCGCCCGGGGAGGGACGGGCGGCGGGAGCTCCGGCCGCGCGCCGAGATCCTGGCGCTGCTCGAGGACCTGGCCCAGCGCAGCCTGCCGGGCACCGATCGGCGGGACGCCGCCCTCGAGTTCCTCCGGGCGGCCCGCCGGCGCATCGCAGAGCACCAGACCCTGGAGGAGCTCTTCGGAGGCACCGTCTACACCGAGCTGCACGGCCTGAAGGTCTCGCTGGGCGCCGACCTCCTCGATCCGGCCCTGCTCCACGAGCTCGTGAAGCTCAACCTCGTCCTCGACGACCTCGTCCGGCGCCACCTCGAGCGGCGCGCGAAGGAGGGGAAGACCGTCGGCGAGCTGGGCACCCAGGCCTCGGTCGAGGAGCACTTCGCCCGGGCCCGCGAGCGGGCGCGGCTGGAGGGAGCGCAGGCCTTCGCCCGCGCCGCCCGCCCGGCGCTCCGGCGCCGCTGGATCGTCCGCGGCGCCGCCCTCGTCATCCTCCTGCTGGGCCTCACGGCCCTCCTCCTCGATCGCCCCCACCGCACCCTCGAGCGCCCCCTCGAGCCGGCCCGGACCCAGGGGCTCTCGACCCTCCTGAAGGAGGCGCGGCTCGTCGGCCCCGGCGGTCATCAGCTCCTCGCGGGCACCCTCGACGCCGCGGCCTGGACCGGGCAGTCGCGCCGGGAGCGCCGCGCCTCCGCCGAGGCGCTGGCCGGCGAGCTCGACGCCCAGCTGCAGATCGGCACCGCCGTGGTGACCCACCAGGGCGAGCTCTACCTGCTCGTGCGCGGAGGGAAGGTGGCCTACCTGCGATGAGCAACCGTCTCCGAGGCCTGAGCGTGATCGACCTCTGCCTGGTGCTCGGCCTGGCCGGCGTGCTCCTCGCCCTGGCCCTGCCTCGCTACGCCGCCCACCAGGCGAAGGCGTCGCGGCGCGAGGCCACGCTCGCCCTCGACCGGATCTGGCGGGCCCAGCAGGCCGCCGGGCAGGAGGGGGGGGACTACGAGGCGAGCCTGGGGAAGCTGGGGCTGACCCTGCCGGGCGCCCCCTGGAGCTTCCTCCTCTCCCGCCCCTCGGGACCCGGGTCCTTCCTGGCGATCGCCCAGGCGAACCTCGACGGTGACCCGGCGAAGGACCTGCTCCTGCTCGAGGTCACCTCGCTCGAGCCCGGGGCGACGCCCCGGGCTCACCTGCTCTTCGACGACCTCGACGACAGCTTCCAACCGGAGCCGTCGCCGAGGGCCGAGCGGCGCTAGCTACTTCGCGGCGGCGTAGTTCTCGGCGGCGAAGCCCCAGTCGACCAGGTCGTTCAGGAAGGCGTCCAGGTGGGCGCCCCGGTTGTTCCGGTGGTCGATGTAGTAGGCGTGCTCCCAGACATCCGCGGTGAGGATCGGGGTCTGGCCGTCGGTCAGCGGGTTGCCGGCGTTGGGGGTCTTCACGACCTTCAGGGTGTCGCCGTCGAGGACCAGCCAGACCCAGCCGGAGCCGAACTGGCCGAGGCCCGCGGTCTTGAAGGCCTCCTTGAAGGCGTCGAAGGAGCCGAAGTCCTTGTCGATGGCCGCCGCGAGCTCACCCTCGGGGGCGCCGCCGCCGCCGGGCTTCATGCTGTTCCAGTAGAAGGTGTGGTTCCAGACCTGGGCCGCGTTGTTGAAGACGCCGCCGTCGGAGGTCTTGATGAGCTCCTCGAGGCTCTTCTCGGCCTCGGGCTTGCCCTCGGTCAGCTTGTTGAGGTTGTTCACGTAGGCGGTGTGATGCTTGCCGTAGTGGTACTCGATGGTCTCGGCGCTGATCTGCGGGGCGAGGGCGTCGTTGGCGTAGCGGAGGGGGGGAAGCTCGAAGGCCATGGCTGGCTCCTTTTCGATCGGAAGTTTGGGGAGTGAATCGGTAATAGGGGTAGATCCGCAGGCGCGCGGAGGCAAACCGACGCCAGCGGCGGCAGGGCCTCAGCTCTCAGCGACCAGCGCGATCAGATCAGCCCGGACTCCATCGCGAAGCGCGTGAGATCCGCGATGTTGCGCGCCACCAGCTTGGTCGAGAGCTTGGCGCGGTGCTTCTCCACCGTCTTGGGGCTGATGCCCAGGTCGCTGGCGACCTCCTTGGTGGTGGAGCCCCGAGCGATCAGGACCAGCACCTCGCGCTCCCGCCGGGAGAGGCGCCGCAGCGCGCTGGCCGCCTCCTCGCCGTTGCCCGTCGGTGCGCCATCGGCGATCGCCTGCGCCAGGAAGTGGCGGTGATCCATCGCGGCGACGATCCCGGCCTCGAGCTCCGAGAGCGGTGAGCCCTTGCTCACGTACGCCAGCGCGCCGGCCCGCACCGCCGCCTCGACCATGGGGCGGCGGTGATCCGAGCAGAGCACCACCACCGGCAGCATCGGCCACCGGCCACGGGACTCCCGGATCAGATCCACCCCCTGCAGCGCGCCGGCGAGGTGGAGGTCGAGCACCAGTAGGTCGACGTCCTCCTCCCCGAGGCGCTCGAGCGCCTCCTCTCCGGTGGCCACCCCCTCCACGGAGAGCACTCCACCCAGAGAGGCCAGGAGCCTCACCATACCCTCACGAACCACGTGCTGGCCGTCAGCGACCAGAACCCGAGCCTGCATATCTGTCCCCCGGAAAATCGAAGCCGGACGCGAAGGGCGTGGCTTCGCATCGAGTATAGCGCCGGGAGTCCTTTACGGCATCTGAACGCATTCAGCCCGAACTGATCGATTCATCGGTCAACGCGTTGACACGGTGCGTCACGGTGACTACTCAGTCGGGGAGTCCCTGCCTTCCCAACTTCAGGAGAAACCCATGGCCACCAAGAAGAAGAGCGCCTCCGCCGGCCGCCGCGTCGCCATCGTCGCGGGCCTGCGCAGCCCCTTTGCGAAGTCCAGCACCGTCTACAACGACCTGACGACTCTCGACCTCGCCCTGCGGGTGGTGGCCGAGCTGATGGCGCGCAGCGGTCTCTCCGGCAAGGAGATCGACCACGTGGTCTACGGGCAGGTGGTCCCGGCCATCCCGACCCCGAACATCGCCCGGGAGATCGTCCTGGGCGCGGGCCTGCCCAAGGAGATCGAGGCCTACTCGGTGGTGCGGGCCTGCGCCACCTCCACCCAGGCGGTGGTCTCCGGCGCCCAGAGCATCCTCCTCGGTGAGGCCGACGTGGTGATCGCCGGCGGCGCCGACTCCCTCTCCAAGCCCCCGATCACCTACCGGGACCGCTTCGTCCAGGCCCTGATGAAGGCCAACAGCGCCAAGGACCCGATGAGCAAGCTCCGGGCCTTCGGCGACGTGCGCGCCAAGGACCTGCTGCCCCAGCCCCCCGCCATCGCCGAGTTCTCCACCGGCAAGACCATGGGCCAGTGCGCCGAGATCATGGCGAAGGAGAACGGCATCCCCCGGGACGAGCAGGATCGCTTCGCGCTGCGCTCCCACCAGAAGGCCGCCGAGGGCTGGGAGAAGGGCCTCTTCGCCGAGGAGGTCATGCCCTTCCCGGTCGGCCCCAAGTACAAGGAGGTCGTCGAGAAGGACAACATGGTCCGCCCCGACACCACCCTGGAGAAGCTCTCCTCCCTCAAGCCCGTCTTCGATCGCAAGCACGGCACGGTCACCGCGGGCACCGCCTCGCCCCTGACCGACGGCGCGTCGGCGGTCATCCTCATGTCGGAGGAGAAGGCCAAGGCCCTGGGCTACGAGCCCCTGGCCTTCCTCGATGCCTGGGCCTTCGCTGCCATCGATCCGGGCTGGCAGCTCCTGCAGGGCCCGGCCTTCGCCGCCCCGATGGCGCTGGACAAGGCGGGCCTGACCCTCGAGGACATGGACCTGATCGACATGCACGAGGCCTTCGCGGCCCAGGTGCTCTCGAACATCCAGGCCCTCGGCTCGAAGACCTTCGCCCAGGAGCGCCTGAACCGCAGCAAGCCCGTCGGTGAGGTCCCCGAGGAGAAGCTCAACATCTACGGCGGCTCGATCAGCATCGGCCACCCCTTCGCCGCCACCGGCACCCGCCAGCTGCTCACGATGTCCCGCGAGCTCTCCCGGCGCGGCGGCGGCCATGCCCTCATCACCCAGTGTGCCGCCGGTGGTATGGGCGCGGCCGTCATCCTCTCTCGCTGACCCACAGGCTCGGAACCATAAAGGAGAACCCCATGGCTACCGCTACCGCGAACACCTCGGATGCCGGCCTGAAGCTCACCCACTTCCACTTCGAGGTCGACGAGCACGGCGTCGCCATCGTCCTGATCGACGTGAAGGACGAGCGCATGAACACCATCTCCCGGGCCCTGGCCACCGACCTCGAGGCCATCCTGGAGAGACTGCACAGCGACGGCGCCATCAAGGCCGTCGTCCTCGGCTCGGCCAAGCCGGACAACTTCGTGGCCGGCGCCGACCTCGCGATGATGAAGGAGTTCAGCTCGGCGGCGAAGGCCGCCGAGGGGTCCAGAGAGCTCCAGCAGGGCCTCGCCAAGCTCGAGGAGCTGCACGCCAAGAAGGGCAAGCCCGTCGTGGCGGCCATCCACGGCCCCTGCCTCGGCGGCGGCCTGGAGCTGGCCCTGGCCTGCCAGCAGCGGATCTGCTCCGACGACGAGAAGAAGACCGTCCTGGGGCTGCCCGAGGTCCAGGCCGGCCTGATCCCCGGCGCCGGCGGCACCCAGCGCCTGCCCCGGCTGATCGGCGTGGCCAAGGCCCTCGACCTGATCATGACCGGCAAGCACCTGCGGCCGAAGAAGGCCCTGCGCCTGGGCCTGGTCGACGAGGTGGTGCCCCGCGCCATCCTCATCGACGTGGCCAAGAAGCGGGCCCTCGAGGCCCTGAAGAAGGGCGGCAAGCACCCGAAGCGCGGCCTCGCTCGCCTCAAGGAGCTGGTCACCGAGTGGGCCGACGCCGAGCACCTGCAGCAGCTGGCCCTGGAGGAGAACTCCGTGGGCCGCAAGGTCCTCTTCAAGAAGGCCCGGGAGATGCTGCTCAAGAAGACCCGGGGCAACTACCCGGCCCCCGAGGCGGCCCTCGACGTGATCAAGATCGGCCTCGACGAGGGGCTCGAGGCGGGCTACCGCGCCGAGGCCGAGCGCTTCGGTGAGCTGGCGGTCTCCCCCGAGTCCCGGGCCCTGATCTCGATCTTCTTCGCCACCCAGGAGCTGAAGAAGGACAACGGCACCGACGATCCCAGCGTCGAGGCGCGGCCCATCGATCGCATCGGCGTGCTGGGCGGCGGCCTCATGGGCGGCGGCATCGCGGCGGTGAGCGCGATCAAGGCCGGCACCCCGGTGCGCATCAAGGAGATCGACGGCCCGGGCATCGCCCGCGGCATGAGCTACGTCGAGAAGATCCTCTCCCAGGACGTGAAGCGCCGCCGCCGGACGAAGCAGGACGCCAGCAAGATCATGCACATGGTCTCCGGCAGCCTCGACTACTCCGGCTTCGAGCGGATCCCCCTGGTCATCGAGGCGGTCTTCGAGGACCTCGAGCTGAAGCACAAGGTCCTGCAGGCCGTCGAGGAGGTCGCCTCCGAGGACTGCATCTTCGCCTCGAACACCTCCTCCCTGCCCATCACCGACATCGCCCGGGCGTCGGCCCACCCCGAGACCGTCATCGGCATGCACTACTTCTCGCCGGTCGAGAAGATGCCCCTGCTCGAGATCATCGTCACCGAGCACACCGCCGACTGGGTGACGGCCACCTGCGTCGAGGTCGGCCGCCAGCAGGGCAAGACGGTCATCGTCGTGCGTGACGGCACCGGCTTCTACACCAGCCGCATCCTGGGCCCCTACGCCAACGAGGCGGCCTGGGTGCTCGCCGAGGGCGCGGCCATCGAGGCGGTGGACAGCGCCATGAAGGACTGGGGCTTCCCGGTCGGGCCGATCGTGCTCCTCGACGAGGTCGGCCTCGACGTGGCCGCCAAGGTCGGCAAGATCATGGTCTCCGCCTTCGGCGACCGGGTGAAGCCGCCGGGCACGATGGACGCGCTGATCGCCGACGGCCGCGCCGGCCGGAAGAACAAGAAGGGCTTCTACCTCTACGACGAGAACGGCAAGAAGGGCGGCGTGGACGAGAGCGTCTACGAGGTCTTCGGCCAGACCGCCGACCGCAAGAGCTTCCCCAAGGAGGAGATCCAGCAGCGGCTCGGCCTGCAGTTCGTCAACGAGGCGGCGCTCTGCCTGCAGGAGGACATCCTGCGCAGCCCGCGCGACGGCGACATCGGGGCCATCTTCGGCCTGGGCTTCCCGCCCTTCACCGGCGGCCCCTTCAGCTACGTGGATCACGTCGGCGCCGACAAGGTCGTCGCCCGCCTCGAGGGCTTCGCCGAGAAGTTCGGTGAGCGCTTCAAGCCGGCCCAGATCCTGGTCGATCACGCCAAGTCGGGTAAGAAGTTCCGGGCGTGACCCCCCTCTGGTCCGAAGCGACCGGCCGCCAGACGGATCATCTCCCCCGCCTGGCGGCCACCACCGTCCTCCTGCGCCCGGCGAGCGCCGGGCTGGAGGTCTTCCTCGTGAAGCGGGCCCACGGCTCCGACTTCATGGGCGGCGCCCACGTCTTCCCCGGCGGGAAGACCGACGCCTGTGACGGCGACGAGGCCTGGCGCGCGCGGGTCCACGGCGACCTGCCTGCCCTCCTCGCCCGCCTCGAGCCCACCCCGGGCCGGCCCCTCGAGGAGGGCGACGCCCTCGGGGCGATCGTCGCGGCGGCGCGCGAGCTCTTCGAGGAGGCCGGCGTGCTCCTGGCCGTCGACGCCGGGGGCGCCCCGGTCTCCCTCGACGGCGAGCTCGAGGCGGCCCGGGGGCGGGTCCACGACGACGCCACCGCCTTCGGCCCCCTCCTGGACGCGCGGGGCCTGCGCCTCGACCTCTCGTCCCTCTGCTACTTCGCCCACTGGGTGACGCCCTCCCTGGAGCGGCGCCGCTTCGACGCCCGCTTCTTCCTCGCCCGGCTGCCCGCCGGCCAGGAGGCGCGGGTCGACGAGGCGGAGACGGTCGCCGGCGACTGGCTCTCTCCGGAGGCCGCCCTCGCCGCGGTCGCCGCCGGGGAGATGATCCTGCCGCCCCCCACCCTGCGCACGGTGGAGTGGCTCCGGGGCTTCGCCGATCTGCCGGCGGCCTTCGCGGGGGCCCGCGCCGCCTCGATCGCCGCCATCCTCCCCAAGGTCGCCCAGACCGAGGACGGGGTCGGGGTGCTGCTGCCCTGGGACGCCGCCTACGCCGACGCCGAGGGCGAGGACTACCTCGGCGCCGGTCAGCGCGCCGACGCCTCGGGCGCCTTCGGCGGCTCGCGGATCGTCATGGCCGAGGGCCGCTGGCGCAGCCTCGACCGCCGCTGAGCGCCGGACCCACCGGGGACTGACGGCGCCACCCGCCCGCAGTAGGTTCCCGGGCATGAAGGCTCCCAGGCTGCTCCTTGTCTGTCTGCTCCTCCTCCTGCCGGCCGCGGCGCTCGCCCAGAGCCCCTTCTCCGGCACCTTCCTCGGGGAGGGCAACGAGCGGCTGGTGCTGAAGCAGCAGGGGGCGCAGGTGAGCGGCCAGGTCCTCGTCGGCGGCATGCAAGGCCAGCTCTCCGGCAAGGTCGACGGCCAGCAGCTCCGGGGCAAGGTCGTCCTGCCCTGGGGCGACTCGGCGCCCTTCACCGCCACCCTGAAGGGCGGCGACCTGCACTTCCAGCTCGAGGGCGACCCCACCATCGGCGTCTATCGGCGCCAGGGCGGCGCGGCGCCCGCCCCCGCCTCTGCCCCCACGGTGCGGACGGGGGCGGCCACGCCGAGCGCGGCGCCGGCACCGGCGCCCTCGGCGGGAAGCGGCCCCGCCCTCTCGGCGAAGGGCCCGAAGGCCGGGGGCCAGGCCTACCGCCACGAGTACCAGGGCTGGGGACTGAAGCTGCCGCCGGGCTGGAACGGCAAGGAGCAGGACGGGATGCTGGTGCTCGGCCACGCGAGCGAGGCGGGCATGATCGTCGTACAGGCCACCGAGGAGCGGGACCCCGAGGCGCTGCGCCAGGGGCTCGCCTCCGATCTGCTGGAGGTGGGCCTGCGCGGCGAGGTGCCGGCCTTCCAGACCGGCAAGCTGCCGGCGGGCCGGAGCCTGGTGGTCGAGCTGCCGGTGGTGAGCAACGACGGCGCCAACCTGAAGGTGAGGGCCGCCGGGGTCTCCGGTCCCCGGGGCACGGTGGCGATCATCGGCACGACCTCCCCCGAGCACTTCGCCAGCCTGCGAAAGCGCGTCGACGCCATGGCGCGCTCGGTGACCTTCTTCCAGCCCAAGGTGGCGCCGGGCGCCCGGATCCTCGCCGGCGAGTGGTACAGCTTCACCTCGGTCGGCGCCTTCACCGGCGGCGGCGGCGGCACCGAGGCCTCGCTGGCCCTCTGCCCCGACGGCACCTTCGCCGACTCCTCCCAGTCGAGCTACTGGGGCGGCGGCTCGGTGGGCGGCGACTTCTCCGTCGTCGGCGCCCCCCAGAGCTCCCGTGCCCGCTGGCGCTCCGAGGGCGGCGCGGCGGCCGGGAAGATCTTCGTCACCTACCCGAACGGGAACACCCGGGTGATCCCCTACCAGGCGAAGGCCGGCAGCGACGGCTACTACTTCGACGGCCGGCTCTACGGAAAGACCGGCGGCGGAAAGGTCTGCCGCTGATGAACCGGACCCCGCGCCACCGCCTCGCCCCCGCTCTCCTGCTGGCCCTCGGCCTCCTCGCCGCCGGCTGCCCCTCCCCCGACGACTCCGACGGCCGCTCGGACGCCGGCGCCGACGCCGGCCTCGACGGCGGAGCGGACGGCGGCGCCGATGGCGGCCCCGATGCGGGCACCGGCCTCGACGGCGGCCTCGACGGCGGCACCTCCGGCGCGGTGCCCCCGGGCGGCGCCTGCCAGTGCGACACCGACTGCCAGGGCGACGCCACCCACCCGGGCCTCTGCCTCACGGGCGTCTGCATGAACGAGGCCTCCGCCACCTGCAGCGCCGGAGGCTCCACCGCCGAGTGCCCCTCGGGCTCCCGCTGCTGGGGCCTCTCGGGCACCGAGCTGCAGATCTGCTGGCCCGACTGCACCAGCTTCGCCTGCGCCGGCAGCTGCGACAGCGACGGCTCCTGCATGTTCGACAGCGGCACCGACTGCGACGCCGCCTGCGGCCAGCTCTGCACCGACCCCCTCCAGCCCGGGGAGGTCGGCGCGGCCTGCACCACGGACGCCGACTGCGACGGGGGCGCGACCTGCTACCCGGAGGTCGGCGCCTCCGGGCCGACCGGCTGGCCCGGCGGGGCCTGCCTGCTCTTCGGCTGCACCGAGGGCAGCTGCCCGCAGGGCTCGACCTGCATCGACGCCGGCCAGATGGTCTGCATCGACGACTGCGCCAGCAACAGCGACTGCCGGCCGGGCTACGCGTGCCAGGGCGAGCTCTGCTGGCCGGGCTGCTCGGACGACGCCACCTGCCCCGCCGGCCAGACCTGCCAGGCCGGCGAGTGCGCCGAGCCCTCCTGCACCCCGGGCTCCTGCGGCGCCGGCAACGGGGGCGCCATCGGCCTCGGCGACATGAGCGAGGTCGACGGCTCCATCCCGGGCACCCGGGACAACAGCCCGGGGCACCCGGAGGGCACCCACACCGACGGCTTCAACATCGACATCGCCTACTTCCAGCGCGGGACGGTCGACAACCACCTGCGGCCGATCTGCGAGGACACCACGAGCAGCGGCGGCTGGGCCTACCACTGCACAGCGCTACCGCACCTCCTCGATCCCTGGCGCAGCGCCCTCTTCATCGGCGCCCTCTCCGAGCACCCCGCGGTGCGGGTGATCGGGGCGGACGGCCAGGCGGGCCAGATCCTGGAGAACGCGCTCGAGCAGCTCTGCGCCGAGGGCTGGCTCCCGTCGGCCACCTGCAGCGCCGGCTTCCCGATGACCTACGAGATGATCAACGAGGGACGGGGCTGGTACTACCACCACCACCACCACCTGCACCTCGCCTTCAACCAGCCGAGCTACACGCCGCTGACCGTGCCCGGGCGGATCGATCCCGACGAGCAGTGCCTGATCCCCGGCTGCCCGGAGGTGCCCGAGGGCACCTTCCGGAGGACGACGCCCCGCTAGCCGTTCTCGTCCAGGATGCGGCGCTGGCCGGTGAGCGCGCGGATCCCGGTCACGTCCTGCACGGCCTCGAGGCAGCCGAGGTACTCGCCCTCGGGGCCCCGCACCGGCCAGTAGCGGATGTGGATGAACTTGCCGCCCATCTCGATCCAGAACTCGGCGACCTCGCGGGTGCCGGCCCGGAACTCGTCGAGGATCCGGTTGACGATGTCGATGCTGTCGGGCGGGTGGCAGTTCTGCACCTTGGTCCCGATGGCGCCCCGGGTCCGGGGGAAGATCTTCTCCGAGTTCTCGTGGCTGTAATAGAGGACGGTGTCCTCGGCATCCACGAAGGAGAGCTCCAGCGGCAGGGTGTCGAGCATCGGCCCGAGCAGCTCGTAGGGCACCCCGTAGACGAGGTTCTTCAGGCTGCCGCCGATGATCTGGTCGGCCAGGGCGTAGTAGCGCTCGTGGGTGTCCTCCCCGAGGGCGGCCTCGGTGGCGGTGATGCCGTCGACGACGGTCTGGCCGTCCTCGTCGCTCATCACCCGGCGGGCCATCGGGTAGAGGATGTCGTTCTCCTTCCAGAAGTGCGCCTTGAGCAGCTCGGAGTAGGCGCCGAAGACCCGCTTCACCTCGGGCAGCGCGCTCGCGTCACCCCCGGCGTAGGCGCCGGCGGCCTTCTGGAACTCGGCCAGCAGCGCCTTGCTCTGCTCGTGCTCCATGAGCATGACGGCGAGGGGGCCGCCCTGGCGCGGCACGCCGCGCTGCTCGATGAGGGGGAAGAGGTGCTCCTCCTCCTTCTTGTTGTGGCAGCCGTCGAGGTACTCGACGAAGAACTTCTGGAGGTTGCCGATCAGCGCCGGCGCAGGCGGCTCCTCGGCGGCGAGGGCCTGCGCGACCGCGTCGAAGACCTTCTCGAAGGTCTCGTGATCTTCCATCAACAGGCTCGACCAATCAGCTGACATCCGGATACTCCCCTGGAGGGTTGGGTGATGGGAAAGGAGGGGCAGCCTAGGCCGCGCGGTCCGTCTCGTGCAACTCGGCGGCTTCCCCGGTGATCCCCTCACCTTCGAGCCCCTTCTCCTCGGGAAGATAGGACCAGCCGGTCTTCAAGCCCACGAGGAAGTAGCCGATGGCCACCACCCCCACGGTGAAGACGACGTCCCCGACCGCCCGCAGCCAGCGCAGGGTCGCCATCCCCTCGGCCTGGAGGAACTCGGCCGAGCGGGCGAACCACAGGCCCGCCTCCAGGCTGGCCCAGGCCTGCAGGAGCCCGATCGGCAGCAGGCTCAGGACCACCATCAGGACCAGGCCGCCGTTGAGCGACCAGAAGGCGAGGCGCAGAGCGGCCGGGTTCCAGCGGCGCCTGGCGGTCATGGCGCGCAGGGTGAAGAGCATCAGGCCGATGCCGAGCAGGCCGTAGACCCCGAAGAGCGCCGTGTGCCCGTGCACCGCGGTCGTGTTGAGGCCCTGCACGTAATAGAGGGCGATCGGGGGGTTGATCAGGAAGCCGAAGAGGCCCGCGCCGACGAAGTTCCAGAAGGCGACGCCCACGAAGAAGAGGATGGGCCAGCGGTAGGCCTCCACCCAGGGCCGGACCTGGGTGTGCCGGTAGGTGTCCCAGGCCTCGAAGCCCACCAGGACCAGCGGCACGATCTCCAGGGCGCTGAAGACGGCCCCCAGGGCGAGGACCGCGGTGGGGGTCCCGGTGAAGTAGAGGTGGTGGAAGGTGCCGATGATGCCGCCGGTGAGGAAGATGGCGCTCGAGAAGAGCACCGCGAGGGTCGCGCTGCGGACCCGGACCAGGCCGAGGCGAGAGAAGAGGAAGGCGACGACGACCGTGGCGAAGACCTCGAAGAAGCCCTCGACCCAGAGGTGCACCACCCACCAGCGCCAGTACTCGGCGATGGCGAGGTGCGTCTGGCGGCCCCACATGATGCCCGCCGAGTAGAAGAGGCCGATGGCGCCGGCGGAGAGCATCAGCATGGTCAGGAGCGAGCGGTTCTCCCCGGCCTTGCGCAGCGCCGGCCACAGGGCCCGCACCACCAGCCCGGCCCAGAGGAAGAGGCCGATCAACAGGTAGAGCTGCCAGAAGCGGCCGAGGTCGACGTACTCGTAGCCCTGGTGGCCGAACCAGAAGTTGGCCTCCAGCCCCATCTGCTGCCGGGTGCCGTACCAGGTCCCGAACATCGAGCCGACCACGATGATCAGGAGGGACACGAAGAGGAAGTTCACCCCGAGGCGCTGGAACTTCGGCTCGCCCCCGCCCACGGCCGGCGCGATGAAGAGGCCCGCCGCCAGCCAGGTCGTGGCGATCCAGAAGACGGCCAGCTGGGTGTGCCAGGTGCGAGTGACGCTGTAGGGCAGCACCGAGGCCAGGTCGATGCCGTAGAGCCCGTCACCCTCGACTCCGTAGTGCGCCGTGACGATCCCCAGGCCGATCTGCACCAGGATCAGGGCCCCCACGACCCAGAAGTACTTGAGCGTCGCCCGCATGGAGGGGGTCTGCTCCAGGTCGCGGAAGGGATCGCTGCTCGGGGTCTCGGGCTTCTCCTCCTCCTCCTCCCGGCTGCGGTTGCGCGCATACACGAAGACCAGGACGCCGACGCCGGCCAGCAGGAAGAAGAAGCTCACCACCGACCACAGCACGATCGAGGAGCCCGGCCGGTTGTCGACCAGGGGCTCGGGCGGCCAGTCGTTGGTGTAGCTGACGCTGCCGGGGGTGCGCTCGGTGACCGTGGACCAGGCCGTCCAGAAGAAGAAGCGGGTCATCAGCGCCCGGCGCCCGGCGTCGGGGACGCTGGCGCTGGGGATGGCGTAGGCGTTGCGCAGCTCGACGGGGCTCATGCCGCCGTCGGCGAGCCAGGCCACGTCCGCCGGGAAGGTCTCGGCATCTCCGAAGATGGCCCCGTAGTAGCGCGAGAGCGCCTCGAAGGCCTCGGCGCGCTCCAGGGAGAGGGTGAGGGTCTCGCTCTGCTCGTCGTAGCGGTTGGGTCGCAGCTCCGCCTGGAGCCGGCTGCGCAGGGCGGCCTGCTGCTCGGCGCCGAGCGCCTCGTAGGACTTGCCCTCCGCGGCCTTCGCCCAGCGCTCCAGGAGCCACAGCGCCTCGCGGTGGAGCCAGTCGGCCGACCAGTCCGGCGCGACGTAGGCCCCGTGACCCCAGATCGAGCCGACCTCCTGGCCGCCCATCGACTGCCAGACGTTCTGCCCGTCCCGGATCTGCTGGGCCTCGATGAGGAGCCTCCCGTCCTCGGCGACCACCCTCTCCGGGATCGGCGGCGCCAGCCGGTAGATCTCGGTGCCGAAGTAGCCGAGCACCGAGAAGGACGCGATCACGACGGTCGTCAGTGCGATCCACAGCCTGCGGGTAGTCATCGGGGTAGTCCTCCAGAAAGCGAAAGAAGATATGTGGACTTATTTGTCCTGATTGATTCGCTGCCTGAATAGATCCCCACTATCTGGATGTCAAGGTCCAGATAGGATAGTCAGGGAAGGCTGTGTTGATCTCCCAAACCGCCGAGTACGCCCTGCGCTCCGTCGTCTGGCTCGCCGCCAACGGAACCCAGACCACCCGCCAGATCGCCTCGGGCACCCAGGTGCCGGCGGACTACCTCTCCAAGGTGCTCCAGGCCCTCACCCGCCACGGCGTCGTCTCCTCCCAGCGGGGCAAGCACGGGGGCTTCAAGCTCGCGACCTCCCCGGAGTCGCTGCGCACCCTCGATGTCATCGACGCGGTGGATCCCATCCGGAGGATCGAGAGCTGCCCCCTGGAGCTGGAGAGCCACTGCGAGGAGCTCTGCCCCCTCCACCGCCACCTCGACGACGCCATCGCCCAGATCCAGGCGGCCTTCGCCTCGACCACGATCGCCGATCTGCAGCGGCAGAAGGATCTCCCCTCTGCCTTCGGCATGAAGGAGGACTGAAGGCCCGAGGCTGACAGCACGGGGGCCGATCTGGCATCTTGCCGGCCATGGAAGCACCCGCGAGCCGCCACGGTCACGACGTCCTGCACCTGCTCCTCGAGGCGGAGGCGCCGATGACGCCCGAGCAGATCCTCGAGCGCGTGACGAGCGCGTTCGGCGCGGACGCCCGCTTCCACACCTGCTCGCGGGAGGGCCTCGACGTGCCCACCCTGCTGGCGATGTTCTTCCGGAAGGGAAAGATCGTGCAGCAGGGCGGCGGCTACGTGGTCGCCGGCCACCGCATCTGCAACCACTAGGCTGACGCCTACTCCGTCACGGTCTCCGGCCCGACCTCGGGCTCGGCGGGCTCCTCGTGATCGCTCCAGAGCCACCGCCAGGCTCCGCCGAGCACCCGGGCGGCGTCGTCGAGGATCATGTAGAAGGCCGGCAGCAGGATCAGGGTGATCACCGTGGCGAAGAGCACCCCGAAGCCCAGGGAGATCGCCATCGGGATCAGGAAGCGGGCCTGCACGCTGGTCTCGAAGATCATCGGCATCAGGCCGAAGAAGGTGGTCAGCGAGGTGAGGATGATCGGCCGGAAGCGCCGGGCCCCCGCCAGGCGGACGGCCTCCAGGGGCGTGAGGCCCTCGCGCTCGCGGTAGCCGTTCACGGCCACGATGAGCACCAGGGAGTCGTTCACCACGATGCCGGAGAGGGCGACGATGCCCATCACCGAGATCATCGAGAGGTCGAAGCCCATCAGGAGGTGACCGGCGAGCGCCCCGACGAAGCCGAAGGGGATGGCCGCCATGATCAGCACCGGCTGGACGTAGGAGCGGAACGCGATGGCCAGCAGCGCGAAGATCGCCACCAGGGCGATGACGAAGAGGCTCACCAGCCCCCCCATCGCCTCGGCCTGGTGCCGCCGCTCGCCGCCCTTCTTCCAGGTCAGGCCCGGGTACTCGTCGAGGAGCGTCGGCAGGAAGGTACCCTCGAGGTCGCCCGCGATCTCGTCGCCGTTGCCCACCGAGAAGTCGAGATCCGAGGTGACGGTCACCACCCGCTGGAAGTCGTGCCGCTGGATGCTGGTGTAGGCGCGGCCCTCCTCGAAGGAGACGGCCTGATCCAGGGGGATCTCGCCGCCCTCGCGGGTGCGCAGGAGGAAGGTCTCCAGGCTGTGCTCGGTCTCGCGCAGCTCCCGCGGGTAGCGGACGTAGGTGCGCACCTCGTCCCGGCCGCGCTGCTGACGGACCGCCTCGGCCCCGAAGAAGGTCGAGCGTAGCTGCCGCGCCACGTCGAGCTCGGTGAGGCCCATGCGGCGGGCGGCGGGCTTCAGCTCGAAGTCGAGCTGCGCCTTGCCGGCCTCCAGCCCGTCGTCGATGTCGAAGACGCCCTGGTAGGTGGCGATCTTGGCCGCGAGCTTCACCGCCGCCTGCTCCAGCCGCTCGGAGTCGGGGTGGGAGAGATCGTAGGCGATGGGCGCCTGCCCCGAGCCGCCGGTGTTGCCCTTGAACTTCAGGGCCTCGACCCCGGGGAGCTCCCCGAGCTTCTTGCGCCAGAGGCGGTTGAGCTTCTCGGTGCCGAAGTCGCGCTCGTCGATCGGCACCAGGGAGACCGCCACCTCGGCGATGTGGCCGCCGGAGCTCGAGCGGGAGCCCGCGGGGCCGCCCCGGTTCGACATGGTGGCCGCGCCGCTCTGGGAGAAGATCCCCTCGACCGCGCCGTTCCCGTCGAGCTCGTCGAGGGCCTCGTGGAGAGAGCTCTCCAGGCGCCGCTGCAACACCTTGGTGTCGGCGGTCGAGGTGCCGATGGGCAGCTCGACCATGGCGACGGCCAGGTCGCTCTCGATCCGGGGCATGAAGACGAAGTGGATGCGACCGCCGGAGACCATCCCGGCGCCGGCCACCAGGATCGCCACACCGATCGCGCCAGCGAGGTAGCGGCGATCGGTGGCCCAGCGCACGGCCGGCACGTAGGTCTTCTCGATCAACCACTCCACGAAGCGCGAGAAGCGCTGCTGCTGGTGGTGGACGAAGCCCAGGAGGCCGCGCTCGGAGGGCGGCTTGGAGTGGGCCAGGTGCGCCGGCAGGATGATCAGGGCCTCGAGCAGCGAGATCGCGAGCACCGCGATCACCACCCAGGGGATGTTCCGGAAGAACTTCCCGGCGAAGCCTGGCACGAAGAGCATCGGCGCGAAGGCCATCATGGTGGTGAGAACGGCGAAGGTGATCGGGATCGCCATCTCCCGCACACCGGCGATGGCGGCCTCGAGGCGGCCCATGCCCGCCTGGCGGTTGTAGTGGACCGCCTCACCCACGACGATCGCGTCGTCGACCACCATGCCCAGCACGACGATGAAGCCGAAGAGGGAGAGCATGTTGATCGAGACGTCGACGCCCGGCAGGAAGATGAAGGCGCCCACGAAGGAGATCGGGATGCCGAGGGTCACCCAGAAGGCCAGGCGGATCTCGAGGAAGACCCCGAGGGTGAGCAGGACCAGGACCAGGCCGATGGCGGCGTTGCGCATCAGCAGGTCGATGCGGTCCCGGTAGATCTCGGAGTAGTCCGACCAGAGCTCCATCGTGAGGCCGCCCGGGAGCTCTTCCTTCTGCTTCTCGATGAACTCGGTGACCGCCGCCGAGATGTCCAGCGGGGTCTCCTCGCCCACCCGGTAGACGTCGAGCATGGCGGCGCGCTTGCCGTTGAAGTAGGCCTCCTGGTCGGTCTCGACGAAGTCGTCCTTCACCGCGGCGATGTCGCCGACCGTCACCTGCGTCCCATCGGGCCGGGCGAGCAGCACGATCGACTCGAACTCGGCGCCGGTCTGCCGCTTCTC
Organism: Deltaproteobacteria bacterium; assembly: GCA_029210625.1. Taxonomy (NCBI): domain Bacteria; kingdom Pseudomonadati; phylum Myxococcota; class Myxococcia; species Deltaproteobacteria bacterium. The sequence continues at coordinate 49,278 of JARGFU010000004.1, forward strand.
GGTGGTGCGCAGGAGGATCTCCCCGCGCTCGGTCTTGATGGCGCCGCCGGGCAGATCGATGGAAGCCGCCCGGATCCGCTGGGCGACCTGCTCCAGGGAGAGGCCGTAGCGGCGCAGGTCGTCCTGGGAGACCTCGATGGCGATCTCGGGGGCCGGCAGGCCGGTGACCTCCACGAAGGAGACCCGCTCGTCGCCGATCAGCAGGGAGCGCAGCTCCTCCGCCTCCGAGCGCAGGGCGTGGGTGTCGACATCCCCGTAGAGGACGATGGAGACGACCCGCGAGCGGTTGGTGGCGAGGTAGACGTTCGGACGCTCGGCGTCCTCGGGGAAGGAGGTGATCCGGTCCACCGCCGACTTGATGTCGGCCAGGCCCCGGTCCTCGTTGGCCCCCTCCTCGAGCTCGGCGGCGACCACCGCCACGCCCTCCCGGGCGCTGCCGGTGACCTCCTTGATGCCCTCGACGTCGCGGATGGCCTCCTCGATCGCCAGGACCAGGCCGTCCTCGACCTCCTCGGGGCTCGCCCCGGGGTAGGGCACGGTGACGACCACCACCGGGAACTGCACCTCCGGGAAGACCTCCTCCCGGACGTTGAAGAGGGTGAAGATGCCGGCCACCAGGAGGATCAACATGATCACGTTGGCGGCGACGGAGTTGTGCGCGAACCAGGCCAGGGGGCCGGGCTTCTTCGCCAGCTCCTGCTGGTAGTCGGTGGAGGGGGTGCGGAAGGCGTTCATCGCGGGTGCCTCCTAGCTGGCCTTGCCCTGGGGCGCGCGGGGGGCGGACTTCGGCGCGTCGCCGCCGTCGCTGCTGCTCGTCGCCGCCGGCGCGTCGTCCTCTCCGGCCTCGGCCGAGGGCTCGCCCTGCACCCGCAGCTTCATGCCCGGGACGGCCGTCGGCAGGCGGCTGACGATCAGGCGCTCGCCGATCTCGAGGCCAGCCTTCACGTAGACCTTGTCCTCTTCCTTCCAGATCGGGTCGATCTTCCGGGTGACGAGCTCGTCGTCGGCGCCGACGAGGTAGACGGCGCTGCCGTCGCGCAGCGCGGCGCGGGGCAGCTCCACGACCTGCTCGAGGGTGCCCGCGTCGAGCTCCACGCCGACGAAGGCGCCCAGGAGCATCGGCAGCCCGCTCTCGCCCGGGGGCAGCTCCTCGTCGCCCCGCTCCAGGCCGAGGGGATCGTCGATCTCGACGAGGAGGCGGGCCATCTGGCCGGCGGGGTCGAGGTCACCGGCCAGGCGCAGCACCCTCCCCTGGCGGACGATGCGCGCGTCGCCGACGTCCTGGGTGATCCGGGCGGTGGCGCCCGCGCCCTCGGCGGCGTTGATGCCGGGGATGGCGATCCAGGCGAGGTCGGAGACGGGCACCGAGACCTGCACCCAGAAGTGGTCGGTGCCGGCGAGGCGGGCCAGGGGGGCGCCCGGCCCCACCAGCTGTCCGGCCTCCACCGACTCGCCCAGGACGATGGCGTTGAAGGGCGCCCGGAGCGTGGTCTTGGAGACGAGGAGGTTGGCGCGCTCGAGGCCGCTCTCGGCGGCCACCAGGGCGTTCATCGCCGTGCGCAGCTGCGGCTCGCGGCGGGCGAGCTCGGAGGCGGTGCCGCCCCGCAGGAGCTTCACCTCGCGCTCGGCCACCGTCTTGCGGCCCTTCTCCACCTCCAGCTCGAGGCGGGAGCGATCCACCGCGGCCTTCTGGGCCTCGGCCGCCAGCTGGTAGTCGCGGGGGTCGATGCGCAGGAGCACGTCGCCCTCGGGGATCCGGCCACCCTGCACGAGGTTCTCGTGAAACTTGCGCACCCTCCCGGAGACCTCGGCCTGGAGCGAGAGCTCGCGGGCGGGGACGACCCGCCCCTGGGCCTCGACGTGGATCGGGTGGTTCTTGCGCTCCACCGGCTGCACCACCACCAGCTCGCCGCGCTCGGTGCGGGGCTTCTGCTTGGGCTTGGGCCGGGTGGCGTCGAGGTAGGCCTTGATTCCGAAGCCGCCGGCGAGGACGCCGACGACGAGGGCGATGCGGACGATTCTCTGGAGGGTCATGTCTCTAGCCTTCCTTGTGACTCGGGACGTTCTCGCTCTTCGCGGCCGCGGCGGCCTCCTCCCGGACGGGCCGGTCGAGGGCCGCGGTCCAGGAGCCGCCGAGGGCCCGGTAGAGCTGGATGCGATAGGAGAGGCGCTGGCGGCGCGAGGCCAGGAGCGCCTGCTCGGTGAGCTGGTTACCGGTCAGCGCGGTGAGCACCGGCAGGTAGGTGTCGATCAGCCCCTGCTCGTAGCGCACGCGCGCGTCCTCCAGGGCCCCCTGCGCCGCCTGGAGGGCCTTCTCGGAGTGGCCGATCTGCTCCTCCTGCGCGCGCTCGAGGACCGCGGCGCTCTCCACCTCGAAGACGGCCTGGACGAAGGTCTGGGCGAAGGCCGCGGCCTTCTCGTCGACCACCGCGCGGTTGCGATCGGTCTCGGCCTTCAGGCGCCCGGCCTGGAAGAGGGGCTGGGTGAGCCCGGCCAGGAGGTTGAAGAGGGGCGCGGAGAAGAAGTCCTCGAGGCTGGTCGGCACGCCGCTGGCGCTCGGGGTCTGGAGGCTAGCCGAGGCCGAGAGGCGGATCGAGGGGAGGCGGTCGGCGATCGAGGCGCCGAGGCGGTAGTCGGCGGCGACCAGCCCGCGCTGCGCGGCGCGCACGTCGGGGCGGCGCACCAGCAGGTCGGAGGGCAGACCGGTGGCGGGCAGCTCCCCGACCTCGGGCAGCGCACCGGTCTCGGGCGGCACGTAGCCGGTGGGGACCCTGCCGAGGAGGACCGCGAGCTGCTGGCCGGCGACCTTCGCCTGTCCCCGGGCCGCGGCGAGCTGCCCCTCGGTGTTCGCCACCTGCTGCTCCTGCTGGTGGAGGTCGAGGGCCGAGGCCAGGGCCGAGTCGAAGCGCAGCTGCAAGAGCTCGAGGTAGGTGCGGTTGGTCTCGAGCTGCGCCTCGAGCAGGGCGATGCGCTCGCGCTGCATCACCAGGTTGAAGTAGCTCTCGGCCAGGCTGGCGGTGAGGGTCATCGCCGTGGCCTCGAGGCTGTCCCGCATCGCCGCGGCGTCGTGCGCGCCGGCCCGCGCGCGGTAGTCGTTCTTGCGCAGGTAGTCGAGCTCGTAGGCCGCGGAGATCGAGGCCGAGACGGCCTCCTGGGTCCGGGCCTCGTAGGTGATGCCGGCGGTCGGGTTCGTGGGGTCGAAGGCCGGGATCTGCAGGCGGCGCTCGCTCACCCCGACGTCCATCTGCACCGCCGGGAAGCGGGCGGCGCCGGCCTGGCGGCGGATGGCCTCGAGCTGATCGAGGCGCGCCCACATCTGCTCGAGCTGGAGGTTGCCCGCCAGGGTCTCCTCCATGAGGGCGTCGAGGGTGGGATCGCCGAAGGCCTTCCACCAGCGGTCCGGGGCGGGCTCTCCCTCGGTGGCCGAATCGAAGGCCTGCGGGAGAGGCAGCGCCGGCGACGGGGCGGTCTCGACCTTGTGCAGGGCGCAGCCGGCCGAGGCGAGGGGCAAGAGGAGCAGGAGGGCGAGCGAGCGGGTGTTCTTCATGATGAGGCCTCCTCCGGGTTCGCGGCGCCGGCGGGGAGCTTCAGCTTGCGGACGACCTCCAGGTAGGCCTCGGGGTCGAAGCCGATCCCGATCACCGACTGGAAGAGCGCCCCCTGGAAGAGCGCCATCATCACCGAGGCCACGGCCTGGGCGTCGAGGGTGGGATCGACCTTCCCCTTCTCCTGGAGCGTGTGGACCAGGCCCTCGAGGTTGGAGCGGACCCCGGTGAGCATCTTGCGGACGGTCGCGGCGATGCGCTCGTTGCTCATCGCCTCGCCGGCGAGCTCGACCTGCATCACCCCCGGCCGCGGCGCCCCGCTCTCCTTCGCCTCGGCCATCATCCCGTTGGCGAAGGCCGCGACCGAGGTGAAGAGATCGTCGAGGCCGGCGATGCAGCCCATCGCCCGGCTCTGGGCGGCGAGGTGCCACTCCGCGAGGCCCTCGAAGATCGACTCCTTGGAGTCGAAGTAGCGGTAGACCGCGCCGGGGGAGAGCGCCGCCTCCTTGCAGATGTCCTGCACGGTGGTCCGGTGGTAGCCGGTCCGGCTGAAGCAGGTCCGGGCGGCGTCGAGGATCTGCTCGCGTCGGGCCTCGAGGTAGTCTTCGCTGACCTTGGGTGCCATGGGTGCCTCTAGTGAAAGCCCGGGGGTCGAAAAGTAAAACGAAGGGTCGTTCTTTTTTATCGAGAGGTCAACCCAAAAAAAGCGAAGCGTCGTTCTTTTAAAAACCGATCGAATCCAGGGGGTTGGATCCGCCGATCCCTTCCAGTTTTTTTTCTAATTTTCGAATATTCGGTGTTGACCGAATTTTGGGGGTGACTAGGGTTGCCCCCCAGATGGCCGGCACCCTCGATCCCCAGAGACTCCACCAGCACCGCCTGGCCGTGGCCGAGGCCATGGGCGCCACCTTCGAGCCCTTCGGGCTGCCCCGGGCCGCCGGCCGGATCCTCGGCTGGCTGACCGTCTGCGATCCGGCGGAGCAGAGCGCCGCGGACATCGGCGGCGCCCTCCACCTCGCCCCCTCCACCGTGAGCACCATGGCCCGCACCCTCCTGCAGGCCGGCTTCATCGAGCGGGTGCCGATGCCCGGGGACCGCAAGCGCTTCCTGCGGGCCCGTCCCCACGGCTGGCTCGAGGCGATGTACGCCGAGGCCGACGCCTGGCGCCGCCTCGAGACGCCGGTCGGGGTGCTGCGCGACTACCTCGCGGACCACCCCGGGATCGCCCGGGAGCGGCTCGACGAGTTCCACGACTTCATCGGCTTCTTCGATCGGGAGATCCCCGCCCTCATCGACCGCTTCCTGGCCGAGCGCCGCAGCAAGAACAACGAGGAGTCCTGATGGGTGCCCTCACCAAGATCGCCTGGCGAAACCTCTACCGGCAGGGGCGCCGCACGATCATCACCGCCACCGCGATGGCGGTGGGGTCGGCGCTCTGCATCGCGGGGGTCGCCCTCACCGACGGGATGTACAACGACATGTTCGACTCGCTGGTGACGGCGAGCATCGGGCACGTCCAGGTGCACCACCCCGACTACCCCAAGCAGAAGTCGCTCTACGAGACGATGGATCAGGAGGCGGTGCTCGCGAAGATCGACGCCCTGGGCGAGGAGAGCGCCCTGCGCGGCGCCGCCCCCCGCGCCTACGGCTTCTCCCTGCTGGCCAGCAAGAACAAGGCCGGCGGCGCGCGGCTCCAGGGCATCCTCCCCTCGCGGGAGAAGACGGTGACCGAGGTCCACGAGGAGATGGTCGAGGGCGAGTACCTCCCGGACGTCCCCGAGCAGGGCATCCTCCTGGGCGACGGCCTGGCCAAGACCCTCAAGGTGAAGCTGGGCGACGAGCTGGTCGCCGTGACCCAGGCCGCCGACGGCTCGATGGGCAACGAGCTCTATCGCATCACCGGCATCTTCCACACCGGCAACACGATGCTCGATCGGGGCGGCGCGCTCCTCCACCTGGCCGACCTGCAGTCGCTGCTCGCGATGGAGGGGAAGATCCACGAGGTCTCCCTCCAGGCCACCGATCGCGCCCACATCGACGCGCTGACCGCCGCGCTGCGCTCCGCCCTCCCGGAGGACGAGCACCTGGTGCGGGACTGGCGTGCCGTCGATCCCCTCATGGGGCAGATGCTCGCGATGCAGGACGCCTCGGTGTGGATCCTGCTCGCCCTGGTCTTCTCGGTGGCGGGCCTCGGCATCCTCAACACCATGCTCATGGCCGTCTTCGAGCGGACCAAGGAGCTGGGCGTGATGCGGGCCCTGGGCATGCGCCCCTACCGGGTCGTGATGCTGGTGCTGATGGAGACCGGCCTGCTCGGCCTGCTCTCGGCGGCGATCGGGGCGGTGGGCGGCGCGCTGCTGACCTGGAAGCTGGTGGTCGACGGCCTCGACCTGACGAGCTTCATGTCCGGAGGCGTGACCTCCATGGGCGTCACCTTCGAGCCGGTCATGTACGGGGACTTCCGCGTCGATCGCATCGTGCTGGTCTCGGGCTTCGTGATCGTCGTCTCGCTGGCCTCGGCGATCTGGCCGGCCTTCCGGGCCGCCCGCCTCGATCCGGTGACCGCGATGAGGGAGGACGGCTAGATGCACAAGATCATCGTGCTCGCGTGGCGCAACCTCTTCCGCAACAAGCGCCGCACCCTCATCACCATGAGCGCCATCGCCTTCGGCCTGGCCCTGCTGGTGGTCTCCAGCGCCATGGGCGACGGCGGCCACAACCAGATGATCCGCTACGGGGTCGCCAACCAGGCCGGCCACCTGGTGGTGCAGGGCGAGGGCTTCCAGAAGGAGCGGAAGGTCGAGATCCTGGTGCCCGACACCGCCGAGGTGGTCGCCACCGCGAAGCGGCTCGCGCCGGACGCGAAGGTGGTGCAGCGGGTCTTCTTCGACGGCCTCCTCACCAGCCCCCGCTCGGCCGTCGGCGTCGCGATGGTCGGCGTCGAGGCCGGCCCCGAGGCCGAGGTGGGTGACCTCGACACCAAGATCGTCGAGGGCCGCTACCTCACCGACGAGGACAGCCAGGGGATCATCATCGGCACCCTCCTGGCCGAGGCCCTCGAGGTCGCGCCGGGCGACAAGGTCGTCCTGATGACCCAGCAGAACGGGGACATCCAGAACGTCCTCTTCCGGGTGACCGGCCTCTTCAAGACCGGCATGGCCGAGCTCGACGGCTTCTACGCCCACGTCCCCCTGAAGAAGGCCCAGGAGGCCTTCTCCCTGGGCACCGAGGTCAACCAGGTCTCCCTCCACCTGCCGGACCCCGACGACACCGACGCCCTCGCCCTCCGCCTGCGCGAGGCGCTGGCCTCCGCCTCGATCTCGGCGGAGGTCCTCCCCTGGCAGGAGGCCCTGCCCGAGCTCTACGAGTTCATCCTCCTCGACGACGGCGGGATGTACGTGCTGATCCTGATCATCGCCATCGTGGTGGCCTTCGGCATCCTCAACACGGTGTTGATGAGCGTGCTGGAGCGCACCCACGAGCTGGGGGTGATGCTCTCCCTGGGCATGACCCCCTGGCAGGTCGCCGCCATGATCCTCACCGAGGCCGTGCTGCTCGGGCTGATCTCGATCGTCGTCGGCTCAGGAGTAGGCGGGCTGATGGCCTGGCCCCTGATCGTCAACGGCATCGACGTCAGCGAGATGGTCGCCGGCCAGGGCGCGGTCGGCGCCGCCGGCGTCCCCATGGACATGATGCTCTACGGCGAGCTCTCGGCGGTGAAGGTCGTCGTCTTCGCCCGCATCACCTTCGGCCTCACCCTGCTGGCCGCCCTCTACCCCACGTGGAAGGCCGCGCGCCTCCACCCGGTCGAGGCCATCCACCACCACTGATCCCCCACCCGGAGTCACCCATGCCACTCGTCGAGACCCACGACCTGAAGCGCACCTACACCCAGGGCAAGCTCGAGGTGCACGCCCTGCGGGGCGTCGACTTCTCCATCGAGAAGGGAGAGTTCACCGCCCTGATGGGCCCCTCCGGCTCGGGCAAGACCACCCTCCTGAACCTCATCGGCGGCCTCGACGCGCCGAGCGGCGGCAGCGTCCTGGTCGACGGCCAGGACCTCTCGGCCATGAGCTCGGGGGAGCGCTCGCGGATGCGCCTGAACCACCTGGGCTTCGTCTTCCAGGCCTACAACCTCATCCCCGTGCTCTCGGCCAAGGAGAACACCGAGTTCGTCCTGCTCCTGCGCGGCACGCCGAAGGCCGAGCGGGAGAAGCGGGTGCTGGAGATCCTGAAGGCCGTGGGCCTCGAGGGCATGGAGGATCGCCGCCCCAACGAGCTCTCCGGCGGGCAGCAGCAGCGGGTCGCCGTGGCCCGGGCCATCGCCAGCGAGCCGGCCCTGGTGCTGGCCGACGAGCCCACCGCCAACCTCGACTCGAAGACCTCCGACGCCCTCATCGAGACCATGCGCGAGCTCAACGAGAAGCACGGCGTGACCTTCCTCTTCTCCACCCACGACCCCAAGGTGATGGAGCACGCCTCGCGGGTGGTGCGGCTGGTGGACGGACAGATCGAGGAGGACCTGCGCAAGTGATCCGGGCGCTCCTCATCGCGGCGCTCCTCGGCGCGCTGCCGGCGGCGGCCCGGGCCGAGGGTGACGCGTCGCTGGAGCTCAACGGTGACGTGAAGAGCTTCACGATCCTCGTCCTCCCCTACGAGCACGCCATCCTCTACCCGAGCGCCGATCCGATGGGGATGGGCGCCCTGGATCTCCGCCTGAAGCTCCACGGGGCCTTCGGAGAGCACTTCACCTTCAAGTTCCACCCCCAGCTCACCGCCAGCAGCAGCGCGATGGGCGCGGGCGGCGGCGGCCTGCTCGGCCGCTCGGGGGGCGGCTCGCCCGAGGCCATCGACCTCTCGCACACCTGGCCCTCGGACCGCCCCGACGCCGCGACCACCCTCACCTTCCGCGTCGACCGGCTCCTGCTGAAGTTCGAGGCCGGGTCGGTCGCGATCACCCTGGGCCGCCAGCCGATCTCCTTCGGCACCGCCTTCTTCTTCTCTCCGATGGACCTGGTCTCGCCCTTCTCGGCGACCACCATCGATCAGGAGTACCGCACGGGCATCGACGCCGCCCGCCTCGACGCCTACGTCGGCGAGAGCACCACCCTCACCCTGGTCGCCGCCTACGCCGGCGCCGATCCGGACGCCACCCTCTCGGACTGGCGGCTCGCCGACGCGGTCTTCGCCGCCCGAGCGGGCACCACCTTCGGGGTCTGGGACGTGGGCGCCTTCGGGGCGCTCAACCACGAGGACGTGGTCCTCGGCCTCGACACCCAGGGCTCGATCGGGCCGGTGGGCGTGCGCGCCGAGGCGACGGTGACGGTGCCCCCCGACGGGGGCAGCGTCTTCTACCGCGCGGTGCTCGGCGCCAACGGCAGCTGGGAGAAGGGGAGCGTCTCCGCCGAGCTCTACTGGCAGTCCAACGGCGAGCTCGAGAGCGAGGACTACCTGTGGCCCTCGGTCGCCCTCGCTGACCGCCTGGAGCGGGGCGACCAGTGGGTGCTCGGCCGCTACTACGCCGCGGCCACCCTCGGCTACGAGCTGCACCCCCTCCTGCAGGGCGGCCTCTTCACCATCGTGAACCTCGCCGACCCCAGCGCGCTCGTCGGCCCGAGCCTCTCCTGGTCCATCGCCGACGAGGCCAGCCTCGACTTCGGCCTCTACCTCGGGGTGGGGAAGCGCCCCGACGACGAGCTCACCCTCTCTCCCACCGGCCTGCCGACCTTCGACCTCGGCTCCGAGTTCGGCCTCATGCCCGCCACCGCCTTCGTCGTCCTGAAGGCCTACCTCTAGATCGATGCGTGACCGTCCGTCGGCCCGCGCTAGGTGGGCTCTCGGTGGCGGGCTGCTGGTGCTGGCCCTGATGGCGATCCTCTTCGTGCTCGGCTCGCGAAGCGATGCGCCCGCGGGCGACATCGAGGGCACTCCTGCCTCCTCCTCGGTGGCAGGCGACCCTGGAGCGGAGCCGGCGGGTGAGCTCTCGCCCGGACCTCGAGCCTCGTCCGTCGCGAGGCCTGCTGCTGCGCCCAACCCCGAGGTGAGCTCGTCACCGGAGCCCCTCGACTGCGAGCGCGAGTGTGGCACCGAATGCATCCTGGTGGACGGCCAGCCCTCCTGCCCCCCGCTGTGTGAGACGAACGCCGACTGCGAGCCGGACGCCCGCTGCTCGCTGCTGATCCTCGAGGAAGGGAAGGCGGCTCGCCGTTGCCTCGACTCCTGCCTGCGCCCCTGTGATCAGGACGAGGGCTGCCCGTCGGGCGAGTTCTGTCATGCGGTCGAGGCCCCACCCGGGCTGATGTTCCCCTCCTTCTGCCGGCCGGACTGCCTGCAGGGCGGCTGCCCCGATGGCGAGACCTGCATCCCGGTCGAGGACGGCGCCCACGGCGGCTGCGGCCGGCCGGACGCCGATCCCTTCGGCGAGCGGGCGGAGCAGTTCGCCGAGTTCCTCCGACAGAGGAACTGAACCGAGAATCGCGATCCTCGGTCCAGGCTACCTCCTCGGTTGGAGAGTGGCCCGGCTCTCTATTCGAGCACCCGGGGCAGCACCCCACCCGGCCGGCCGTGGTGGGGCACGAGATCGTCGGGGGCGCCCTCGCCTGGGGCGAAGAAGCCGGCCCGTGAGGGTGAGTAGTAGAGGCAGCCGAGCTCCTCGGGGGGACGGGAGCGAACGAAGGCTTCTGCCTCTTCGAGGGCCGTCAGCCAGTCCTGCTTGAGCACTGTCAAATCCACGGCCTCAGCCAGGTGCAGGCGGGCGAGGTCTTCCGGACGTACTCTCCCCCGCCTGCGGAGCAGCTCGAGGAGCAAGAGGGGCGTGAAGCCCGGATCCTTCCCGGCGGCGGCCCAGCAAACTGCCCCCAGGGGAAGGATCTCGTGGTGAACCTCCACCACGTCGAGGAGATCACGCACCTCATCCCGACCGGCCAGGGCGAGCACCTTGTTGGTAGCCAGATCGATCGGATGGAGCCGATAGCCGACCCGCTCGTCCCGCACCGTCGGCAAGAACCGCCAGGCCGAGTCGTGGGCCCACTCGACCTTGGTGGCCTGCCCCTCCCCGCGAACCACCGCGCGGACGAAGCCCGGCTGCTGGAGATCGATCTCCAGCGCGTAGCCCTCGCGCTCCAGCAGCTCTGCATCCTCCCGATGCGCGGCGGCGACCCGCTCCACCGAGTCGTTGAAGTAGTCGAGGTCGTTACTGTAGCGGCTGGTGTTCGGCTCGAGGTGCAGCGCAGCGCCCCCGGCGAGGTAGCTATCGGGGCTGCGGTTGGCCGAGAGCAGACGAGCGAGGGTGGCCTGGAAGTCGGTCAGCGGCACAGTCGAGCTCCGATCTCCCAGCCCTCCCGGCCGCCGTGACGCATCAGCTGGTCGGCGACCCAGGGAACCTCGGCCAGGGTGATGACGTGGTCGGGATCGTGGGACCAGAAGCAGCGGGCGTGGAAGCGTCGAAAGGCCCGGCGGGCCTCCCGGACCTTCACCATGTCCCGGGCGGTCTGCGGATCCATCTTCCGGCGGCTCTTCCTGCCACCCTTCCGGCCGATCTCGGCGAAGTAGGCCCGCAACTTCGGATCCATGCCATCATCATAAGCTGCTTATGATGAAATTCAAGTTATTCCATGAATTGAGGAGACTCGACGGCCTCACTCGCCCGCCGACTGGCCGACCCCGGGCATCTGGGCGCTGGCGGGCTTCAGGGGGATGTTGCGCTCGGGGTAGCCCTCGGGGTGGAGCACCTCGGTCTGGGGCGCGGCCTCGTAGCTGGGGATCGTCTGCACCGGGTGGGCCTTTCGCCAGGTCTTCTCGAAGATCCCCTCGAGGACCCTGCCCTTCATGTCCGCGCCGACCGGCAGGCCGAGGTAGTGCAGCAGGGTCGGGGTCACGTCCTCGATCTTGGCGCCCTTCACGGCGGCGCCGGCGGGGACCCCCGGGCCGGCGACCAGCAGCACGCCGTCGTCGAGGTGGTCGCCGCTGAAGGGCTCGCCCTTGAGCTTGTGGGGCACCGGCGCGTTCCCGAAGCCGTGGTCGGAGACGATCATCACCAGGGTGTCGGGGCCGGCGAGGGCCTCGAGCACGCGGCCGACCCGGGCGTCGATGTCCCGGTAGCAGGCGTCCACCACCCCGCCGAAGCGCCGCTTCATCTCGGGGATGCTCACCGGATCGATGCCGTGGGTGTCGTAGCGCACACGGATGTCGGCCTCGCTCTTCTGGAAGATCCAGAAGCGGTGGAGCATGGAGTCGGTGCACTGGAAGTAGACCAGGGCCAGGTCCGCCCGCACCTCGGGCGCCAGCGCCAGGGCGATGGCCTCCACGCTCTTCGCCCGGGCCAGGGACCACTCGATGGCGTAGGCGTAGCGATCGAGGCGGGGGACGGTGGTGTAGAGCTCGTGGCCCTCGGGCGGGATGTCGGCCCAGGCCTTCAGCTCCTCGGGCTTCAGGTCGCCGGGCTCGACGATCTTCGACATCAGCTTCTTCTGCAGGGTCGCCGGCTGGATCTGCCCCTTCTCGCCCCGCCAGAAGGAGCCCTTGATCGTGGTCTGCCGGGGATCGCCCATCAGCTCGATGGGCGCGGCGATGACGCTGCCCTCCACCGCCTCCGCCGGCCAGCTGGGCACCCAGCCGACGATGAGGCTCTTCATCCCCTTCTCGCCCAGGATGTTCCAGAGCGCCTTGCTCTTGCGATCGGCGGTGGTGACGACGAGCTTCTCCTCGGTGCGCACCTCCGGCGGGTTGAAGTAGGTGCTCGACTTGTGGTCCCAGATCCCGTGCTGCCCCGGCAGCTTGCCGGTGACCGCGGTGGTCCAGACCTGCGGGGTGCGCATGGGCCAGATGGTGCGCAGGTGCCCGCGGGTGCCGGTCTCGAGGAGCCGCCCCAGGTTGGGGGTCAGTCCGGCCTTCGCCTTGGGCTCCAGGAGGTTGAGGCTCACGCCGTCGAGGCCGATGAGCAGCACCTTCGGCCTCGCCGGCTCGGGGACGGGCTTCGCCGCGGAGAGGCTCTCGGCCCGGGCCAGGGGCGGGAGGGTGAGGAGCGTCAGGGCGAGCGTGCGGATCAGGATCTTCATCGCGAGCCAGGGTACCCCTCGACGGCTCGAAGGTCAGGGGAGGGTGTCGAGACCTCAGGTGTCGAACGGGTTCTGGTCCCGGGAGATTCGGACTAGGTTCCCCGGCGGGACGAATCGAACCTCTGGAGGGAGGAACCAGATGATGAAGCGACTCTCTGCTGTCACCGGTGTGCTCTTCGCTGCCCTGCTCGTCACGGGCTGCCCCGAGAAGAAGGCCGACACCCCCACGACCGACACCCCCGCGGACACCGCGGACACGCCGAAGGCTCCGGAGCTGAAGGCCGGACCCGGCGTCGACCTCGAGAAGAAGGTCGTGCGCATCGGCACCCTCGACGACCTCTCGGGGCCGGGCGCCGCCATCGGCAAGCCCTACGCGCAGGGCAAGCGCCTGCTGGCCGCCCGGATCAACGCCGGCGGCTCGGGCCTCCTGCCCGAGGGCTGGACGGTCGAGCTGGTCGAGCGGGACCACGGCTACAACCCGACCAACGCCATCAAGGCCTACAAGGAGATCCGCGAGGAGATCCTCTTCCTCGGCACGACCTTCGGGACGCCGAACACCCTGCCCCTGATGCCGCACCTCGAGGCGGACAAGCTCGTGGCCTTCCCGGCCTCGCTCTCCTCGAAGCTCGCGGAGAACAAGCACACCCCGCCCATCGGCACCCCCTACAAGCTCGAGGCCGAGCGGGCCATGGACTGGGCCGTGGAGCAGGCTGGCGGCGCCGACAAGGTGAAGGCGGGCATCGTCTACCAGCAGGACGACTACGGCGCGGACGGCCTGGCCGGCTGGGAGGCCTCCGCCGCCCGCCACGGGGTCGAGATCGTCTCCAAGCAGGCCATCGCCCCGGGGCAGAAGGACTTCGCCGCGACGATCACCGGCCTGAAGGACGCGGGCGCCACCCACGTGCTGCTCACCACCCTGCCCTCGGCCACCGGCCCGGTGCTCGGCACCGCCGCGCAGCTCAAGTACATGCCGATCTGGATCGGCAACACCCCGAGCTGGGTCGACATCTTCTTCGAGGACAAGCCCCTGCCCAACGCGGTGATGGTGAACTTCCACTGGGTCATCGGCCTGCCCTTCTGGGGTGAGCCCTCCGGCGGGATGACGACCTTCCTCGAGGCCTTCGAGAAGCACGGCGGCGAGAACAAGCGCCAGGACTTCTACACCCTGGTCAGCTACCTGCAGGGGCTGGTCCAGATCGAGGCCCTGAACCGCGCCATCGCGGCCGGCGACGTCACCCGGGAGGGCTACCTCGCCGCCCTGGGCACCATCGAGGACTTCTCGGGCGACGGCCTGACCCGCCCGATGAACATGAAGAACTTCCCCTACCGGACCTCGGATCTCTCGCGGGTGCTCAAGCCCGACTTCGAGAAGAAGAGCTGGACGGTCGTCTCCGACTTCGCGGCGCCCGGCGCGGCGGCGCCCGCGGCGCCCGCCGACGAAGAGCCGGCCGACGAGGCCCCGGCGGAGTAGGAGAGCTGCTCACGATCTCCAACCTGGAGGTCGTCTACCACCGCGTCGTCCTGGTGCTTCGAGGCGTCAGCCTCGAGGTGCCGGACGGGCAGTGCGTGGCGCTCCTCGGCCCGAACGGCGCCGGCAAGACCACCTTGCTGCGCGCCGTCACGGGGCTGCTGCCCATCCACGACGGGGCGGTCACCAAGGGCTCCGTCCGCTGGCAGGGCCAGGAGATCGCCGGCTGGTCCTCGGAGCGGATCGTCGGCTCCGGCATCGCCCAGGTGATGGAGGGGCGGCGGGTCTTCGCCGACCTCTCGGTGGAGGACAACCTCCTCTCGGGCGCCTACGGCCGCAAGCGGCGCGCCGAGGTGCGGCAGGATCTCGAGGCGCTCTACGAGCGCTTCCCGGTCCTGCGTGAGCGCCGCCGGCAGCAGGCCGGCTACCTCTCCGGCGGCGAGCAGCAGATGGTGGCCATCGGGCGGGCGCGGATCTCGCGGCCCCGCCTGCTCCTCCTCGACGAGCCCTCCCTGGGCCTCGCCCCGAAGATCGTCGCCGACGTGGCGCGCCTGGTCCGGGAGATCGTCGCCGAGGGCGTCAGCGTGCTGCTGGTGGAGCAGAACGCCGCGCTCGCCCTCGAGCTCGCGGGCCAGGGCTACATCCTGGAGAACGGCCGGGTGGTCCACGAGGGCAGCAGCGAGCGCCTGCGCGCCGACAAGGACGTGCAGGAGTTCTACCTCGGGCTCGGAGAGGAGGCCGGCTCCTACCGCGACGTGAAGCTCTACCGCCGGCGGCGCAGGTGGCTCTCGTGAGCGCGCCCCTCCTCGAGGTGAAGGAGGTCGGCCTCTCCTTCGCGGGGGTGCGCGCCCTGGACGGCGTCTCGCTCTCCGTGGAGGAGGGGGAGCTCGCCGCGGTGATCGGCCCCAACGGCGCCGGCAAGACCTCGCTCTTCAACTGCATCAGCGGCTTCTACCGGCCGCAACAGGGCAGCCTCTCCCTCGCGGGCCGCGACCTGCGGGGAATGAAGCCCCACCACGTCGCCCGGCTGGGCGTCAGCCGGATGTTCCAGAACCTGGCCCTCTTCGAGTACCTCACCGTCCTCGAGAACCTGCTGCTCGGCCGCCACATCCACTTCGGCTCCTCCTGGTGGCAGGACCTCCTCTTCCTGGGCCGCACCCGCAAGGAGGAGGTCGCCCACCGCGAGAAGGTCGAGGAGGTCATCGACTTCCTCGACCTCGAGCGCTTCCGCCTCTCCCCGGTGGGCATGCTCCCCTACGGCGTGCTCAAGCGGGTCGAGCTGGGCCGGGCGCTCTGCATGGCCCCCCGCCTCCTGCTCCTCGACGAGCCGGCGGCGGGCCTGAACCAGGAGGAGACCGAGGACATGGCCCGCTACCTCCTGGACATCAAGGAGGAGCTGGGCACGACCCTGGTGCTCATCGAGCACGACCTTCGCTTCGTCTTCGATCTGGCCGACCACATCACCGTCCTCGACTTCGGCCGCGGGATCGCCCACGGCAAGCCCGAGGAGGTGCGCGAGGACCAGGCCGTGATCGACGCCTACATCGGGGGGGAGGTCGCGTGAGCCTCCGCCTCCCCGAGGCGAGCGCCGAGCGGCTCGATCGCTCCCTGCCCGGCCGCCTCGCCGCGCAGGTGCGCGCCCACCCCGACGCGGTCGCCCTGCGGGAGAAGCGCCTGGGCATCTGGCGCGAGCGCAGCTGGAAGGACTACTGGGACGGCGTGCGGGCGGTGGCCCACGGGCTGGCGGACCTCGGGGTGAAGCCGGGCGACCACGTGGCGATCCTCTCGGACAACCGCGTCGAGTGGGTCCTCACCGACCTCGCCGTCCAGGGCCTGGGCGCCCGCAGCGTGGGGGTCTACCAGACCGACCCGGCCGACGCGGTGGCCTACGTCCTCTCCCACAGCGAGACGGTGCTCATCGTCTGCGAGGATCAGGAGCAGGTCGACAAGGTCGTCGAGGTGCGGGGGCAGACCCCGACGGTGAAGCACGTGGTGGTCCTCGAGCCCCAGGGCACCCGCCGCTACGAGGACGAGCGGCTGATCGCCTGGGACGCGCTCCTCGAGCGGGGGGAGCGCCTGCGCGAGGCCGAGCCGGACTTCTTCGCCCGGCAGGTCGCCGCCCTCGAGCCGGAGACCCCCTCGATGGTGGTCTACACCTCGGGAACCACCGGGCGGCCCAAGGGGGCGCTGCTCTCCTCGGCGAACGTCTGCGCGGTGGCCGACGCCGCCCAGGCCTGCTTCGGCCTGAAGACGGGCGAGACGATGCTCTCCTACCTGCCCCTCTGCCACGTCGCCGAGAAGATCTTCACCCTCTTCTTGCCCCTGAAGACGGGCGGCGTCGTCCACTTCGGTGAGTCGATCGACACGGTGACCTCGGACCTGCGCGAGGTCTCGCCCACGGTCTTCCTGGGGGTGCCGCGGATCTGGGAGAAGATGGCCGCCGCCATCGAGATCAAGATCCGGGACACGACCTTCCTGAAGCGGACCCTCTTCAACTTCTTCGCCGCGCGCGGGCGCCGGATCGCCGCCCGGCGCCGGGAGGGCGCCCTCACCCTCCTCGACCGCCTGGTCTGGTTCGTCGGCGACCTGATGGTCTACCGCCCCCTGCAGGAGCGGCTGGGCCTGCGCCGCTGCAGCTACCCGATCAGCGGGGCCGCGCCGATCTCCGACACGCTCCTCGGCTGGTACCACGGGCTGGGCGTCGCCATCCTCGAGGGCTACGGCCAGACCGAGGACTCGGGGGTCACCCACGTGAACCCCCCCGGCCGCGCCCGCCTGGGCACCGTCGGGCCGCCCCTGCCCGGGGTCGAGGTGAAGCTGGCCGGGGACGGCGAGCTCTGCGTGCGCGGCCCGACCGTCTTTTTGGGCTACCTCCACAACGAGGAGGCGACGCGCGAGGCCATCGACGCCGAGGGCTGGCTGCACACCGGCGACGTCGCCACCGAGGACGCCGCGGGCTTCCACGCCATCACCGGGCGCATCAAGGAGATCATCGTCACCAGCGGCGGCAAGAACCTCTCCCCCGAGCGGATCGAGAACGCCCTGAAGGTGAGCCCCTACATCAAGGAGGCGATCGCCATCGGTGACGGACGGAAGTTCGTCAGCGCCCTGGTGCAGATCGAGCTCGACGCGGTGGGCGACTGGGCCACCCGCCAGCGGATCGCCTACACCTCCTTCGAGGACCTCACCCGCAAGAGCGAGGTGATCGCCCTGGTGCAGGAGGAGATCGACCGGGCCAACGAGCTGCTGGCCCGGGTGGAGAGCGTGCGCGCCTTCCGCCTCCTGCCGGCGCCCCTCAACCAGGACGAGGGGGAGATCACCGCCACCCAGAAGGTGAAGCGCCGGGTGATCCACGAGCGCTACGCGCCGCTCATCGAGTCCATGTACGGCGGAGGTGCCGGGTGACGACCTTCGTGCAGCTCCTCTCCTCGGGCCTGGCCCTCGGCGCCATCTACGCCCTGATCGCCCTGGGCTTCGTGATCATCTACCGGGGCTCGGAGGTCTTCAACTTCGCCCACGGCGAGCTGCTCACCATCGGCGCCTTCTTCATGGTGAGCCTCACCGGCCTCGGCGTCCCCTGGGGGCTCGCCCTGCTGGTGGCCATGGCCGGCACCGGGCTGCTCGCCGCCACCCTCGAGCGCCTCCTCCTGCGCCGCTTCGTGGGCCGGCCGGTCTACGTCTCGATCATCCTCACGATCATCATCGGCCACGTGCTGCGCGCGGCGATGCTCCTGATCTGGGGCGGCGACCAGCGCGGGATGCCCGTGCCCTGGGAGACGACGGCCACCTTCGAGATCGGCGGCGCCCAGATCCTCTACAACGGCCTCGCCGCGGTGGTCTTCGGCGCGGTGGCGATGGGGGTCTTCGTCTACGTGCTGCGCTACACCCGCCTGGGTCTGGGGATGCGGGCCAGCGCCGCGGACCAGGAGGCCGCCCTGGCGGTGGGCATCCCGGTGGGCCGGGTGCTGATGCTCACCTGGTTCATCGCCGGCGCCTGCGCGGCCCTCGCCGGGATCTTCCTGGGCACCTTCCCGCGGGCGGTGGAGGTGAACCTCTCCTTCGTCGCCCTCCGGGCCTTCCCGGCGATCATCGTCGGCGGCCTCGACTCGGTGGGCGGCACGGTGATCGCCGGCCTGGGGCTGGGCATCCTCGAGGTCATGGCCCAGGGCTACGTGAACCCGCTCCTGGGGAACTTCGGGCAGAACCTCCACGAGGTCTTCCCCTACGTGATCATGATCCTCTTCCTCGTGGTGCGACCCTACGGCCTCTTCGGCCGCAAGGACGTGGAGCGCGTCTGATGCCGACGAAGAAGCTCTCCACCCGCTACGAGCACGACCTGAAGCTCCTGCCCGACCTCTGGCACAAGGTCGGCCTCCTCCTGGCCCTCGCCTTCCTGCTGCCCTTCCCGCTCCTGGCCTCGGGCTACTGGCTGGGGGTCGCGAACTTCGCCCTGATCACCATCGTCGGCGCGGTGGGGCTGATGATCCTCACCGGCTTCACCGGGCAGATCTCCCTGGGGCACGCCGCCTTCCTGGGGCTGGGCGCCTACACGGCGGCGCTGCTGGGGCAGGCGGGCCTGCCCTTCTGGCTGGTGCTGCCGGCGGCCGGGCTGGTCGCGGCGGTGGTGGGCCTGGCGGTCGGCCCCTTCGCCCTGCGCCTGAAGGGCCTCTACCTGGCCATCGTCACCATCGGCCTGCTGCTCCTGGTGAACCACTGCCTGATCTCCTTCCCGGAGCTGACCGGCGGAGTCGGCGGCATCGCCGTGCCCACCCACGCCTGGTTCGGCGAGCCGAACGCGGTGATCACGGAGTTCCAGAAGGCGGTCGAGCTCGGCTCGCTGCGCCTGACCTTCGAGAAGAAGCTCTACTACCTCTTCGCCCTCGTCGCCCTGCTCTCCATCCTCGCCGGCAAGAACCTCCACCGCTCCAACAGCGGCCGGGCCCTGATGGCGGTGCGGGATCACGACCTGGCCGCCGCCGCCCTCGGCGTGAACCCGGCCCGGGCGAAGATCACCGCCTTCGGGATCTCCTCCTTCTTCGGCGGGGTGGCCGGCGCGATGTTCGCCTTCCAGCAGCAGTTCATCACGGTGGACCCGCCCTTCGGCTTCCTGATGTCCATCGAGTACGTGGCCATCGTGGTGGTGGGCGGCACCGGCACCATCTTCGGCGCGGTCGCCGGCGCCATCTTCTTCGTGGTGGTCGCGCCGCTCACCGAGCTGGTCGGTCCGCTGATCCCCTACTTCTCCGAGCTCACCAACCACCAGCAGGCGACCTTCCTCTTCGCGGTGGTGGTCAGCGCCTTCCTGCTCTTCGAGCCGTTGGGGCTCCTCGGCATCTGGCTGCGGGTGAAGCGCTACTTCGCCCTCTGGCCCTTCCGCTACTGATCGCGGCGCCACGATCGCGGCGCTTCTCGGGATCGCGGTAGAGTCCGGGCTGGCCGAGGGAA
The DNA here is from genome assembly GCA_029210625.1 of Deltaproteobacteria bacterium. NCBI lineage: Bacteria > Pseudomonadati > Myxococcota > Myxococcia > Deltaproteobacteria bacterium. The sequence continues at coordinate 68,792 of JARGFU010000004.1, forward strand.
GAACAGGGGTGGGCGATGCAACGGTGGCTATTCGGCGGGCTGATCTTCGTGAGCAGCCTCTTGCTGGTCGGTTCGATGGTCGGGGTACTGGCGGGAGCCTGGGCCTGGATCGAGGTGGAGCGAGCCAAGAAAGAGGTGCAGAGCGGCTGGACCCTGAAGCCGGTGGTGGTCACCAGCCTGGACGTGCCGGCCGAGACGATCCTGGACTTCGCCCACATCCAGCAGCGCCGGGTACCCGAGGGCATGATCACGCCCTCGGTGGTGCTCCCGGAGTCGGTGAACCACGTGGTGCAGCAGGTGATCTTCGAGGACCGCCCCGCGGGCAGCATTCTGCGCTGGACCTCCTTCGACCTGGATCCGAAGGAGGGCTATTGCGGCGATCTCCTCTCGGGTCGTGAGCGGCCGCCCTTCACCGGCAGAGGCCCCTGTGACGAGGGTGAGGTCCGCGCGGGCCGCATCGAGGACGGCGTGGCCCACCTCGAGTGCCGGGGGGCCGACGGCGAGGTCGGCCGGAAGGCGAGCTGGCAGGTGGGATCATGAGCCGCAACCCGAACCTGCGCTTCTACCTGCTCTGCGGCGGGCTGGGCGCGCTCGTGGCCGTGGTCGGCATCCCGGCGGTCACCTGGCTGGCGGTCCAGACCCCCGTCCAAGAGGTCAAGGAGGGCTGGGATCTGGTCCCGGTCGTGACCATCAAGGACGAGCTCCCCTCCGGCGCGACCCTCGCCGCGGAGAACCTCGTGCTGCGCCGCTATCCCTCCCAGTTCGTCACCAGCGAGATGGTCCCGGACGAGGCGATCTCCTGGATCCTGGGCACCCGCACCCTGGTACCGCTCTCGAAGGACGAGCCCCTCTCCTTCTTCCAGCTCGAGCTCCTCGCCGATCCGGCGCGGTGTGAGCTCGCCCAGAAGCACTTCGGCAACTACTTCGATCACAACCCGCCCCCGGCGCTGGCGGCCGACACGGCCTGCCCGCAGGGGACCACCAAGGACAGCCGGAAGATGGAGGGTCGTGGCCTCGCCCCGGGCTGGGTGATGGGATGCGTGACCGAGGACAGCAGACCTGAGGGCCCCTTCCTCCTCTGGTCGGGAAGAGGAGAGCTCATGCTGATGGCGACCTACGCCGCCGGCAAGCTCGACGGCCGCCTCGAGTCCTTCCGGGAGGGTCATCCGGACCTTCAGGCGGAGTTCCGCGAAGGTCTCCCCCACGGCACCTGGCACGACCTGGGGCCCGAGGGTGTGATCGAATGCATGGGGCGATTCGAGAAGGGCCTGCGCTCGGGTCAGTGGGTGATGGCTCGCGACGCCTCCCGGGAGGTCGGCCACTGGCGAGACGGCCGCCCGGACGGCGAGTGGAGCTGGTTCGATCCATCAGGCAAGAGCCTCGGCACCGCGACCTTCGAGCGAGGTCGGGTGCGCGATCCCTCCACGGGGACCAGCCAGGGGCTCTGCTACGAGCAGGCCCTCTCCCGGGGAGCGACCGTGACCTCAGACCACCTCGGCCCCTGCACCGTGCCCGCCCTGGCGCTGAAGCACGACTGGGTCGGCCCGGACTCGAAGCGCTACGTGATCGATCAGGCGATCCGCGTCTCGGTCCCGGTCGGCGCGCCTGTCCTCTGGGAGGACTTCGAGACGGTCCTCGACGGCCACCTCCCCGCGGCGGAGTAGATCACCCGTCCCGCACCGCCCATGCTCCGTAGCCGACGACCTCGGCGCGGAGGCGGCCTTGCGTGTCGCCGGAGTTGCGTAGGTCGAGGCGCTCGAGGGTGAGGGGGCGGCGGCGGGCGAGGGCGACGAGGCCGCCGAGGCCGACTCTTCCGCAGGCCCGGCCGGGCTCGAGGGCCTTGCCGTCGAGGGCCTCGAGGAGGAGCGCGGTCTCCTCGTCGATCCTCACGGCCTCCTCGTAGGGGAGGAAGTGGGAGAGGTCCGAGCTGATGAGCACGAGGGTGTCCTCGTCGTCCCAGACGGCCTCGAAGAGGTCGGCGACGGCCTCGGGGGCGGCCTCCCCGCCGACCACCGGGAGGAGGGTCGCCTCCGGCAGGATCCGCCGCAGGAAGGGCAGCTGCACCTCCAGGCTGTGCTCCCGGGCGTGGGGGCGCTCGTCCTGCACGCAGAGGCCCGCGGCGAGGAGGCGCTCGCGCAGCTCGATGTCCACCGGGATCGAGCCCAGCGGGGTGTCGAAGGCGTCCGCGCCGCTCACCGCCAGCCCCCGCAAGGCCACCCGGTGGGAGGGGCCGATGAGGAGGACCCGCCCGGGCAGCTGCCCGCTGCGGCGAAGGTGGGCGTAGGCGCTCGCGGCGATGGGGCCCGAGAAGACGAGCCCGGCGTGGGGCACGACGTAGGCCCGCACCGGGCCGGGGGGGCCGGAGGTCACCCTGGCCCCCGCGAGGAGGTCGTCGACCATCCCCGCGAGGAGGGCGGGATCGGCGGGGTAGAACGTCCCCGCGACGGCTGGCGCCCGGAGGTTCATGTGCCTATGGAGACAGTAGCACGGCCACCGTGGAATCCTGCTAATCTCACGTTTCCGGATCATTCCTGGGGGGTAGTCGCCTGAAGGATCAGACCATCCTGGTCGTCGATGACGACCCGAACATCCGGCAGATGCTCCACGACATACTCGGGTCGGAGTACCGGGTGATCGTCGCCTCGGACGGCGAGGAGGGGCTCGAGCGCCTGGCGAAGGACGCGCACGAGATCGCCGTGGTGATCGCCGACCAGATGATGCCCGGCCTCACGGGCGTCCAGATGCTCCGGAAGATCGCCGACGAGCACCCGGAGATCGTGCGGATCCTGGTGACCGCCTCCGATCGCCTGGCCGACGCCCGCGACGCCATCAACGTGGCGCGGGTGGACCGCTTCCTCTCCAAGCCGGTCCGGATGATCGAGCTGCGCGCCATCGTCTCCGGCGCCCTGCGCGAGCGCCGCCTGCTGCAGGAGAACCGGGCGCTGGTCCAGGACCTCGAGGAGAAGAACCGGATGCTCCACGACGCCCTGGAGGCCGTGCGCTTCCACGAGCACAACCTCACCCAGAAGCTCGAGGAGCGCACGCGCGAGCTGAAGGGGGCGATGAAGGAGCTGGCGGCCCTGGCCGTCCGCGACGGCCTCACCGGCCTCTACAACCACCGCTTCTTCCAGGAGTCCTTCACCGCCGAGGTCGCCCGGGCCCGCCGCCACGACCGGAGCGTCTCCCTCCTCTTCATCGACGTCGACAACTTCAAGAACTACAACGACAGCGCGGGTCACCCCGCCGGTGACGAGCTCCTGCGCACCCTGGCCAAGATCATCGCCACCACCAGCCGCCGGGAGGACTTCTCGGCCCGGGGCGGCCGGGAGCTCGGCGCCGAGGCCGATCCGGCCAGCGAGCGTCGCCTCGAGGGCCCCGGCGGGCGGGAGTCCGACATCGTCGCCCGCTACGGCGGCGAGGAGTTCGTGGTGATGCTGCCGGAGACCCCCAAGGCCGGCGCCCAGGTCCGGGCCGAGCGTCTGCGCTCCTACGTCGAGGCCCACCCCTTCTCGCAGCGAGAGCGGCAGCCCGGGGGGCGGGTCACCATCAGCGTGGGCGTGGCCACCTTCCCCGAGGACGGCGGCAGCCGCGAGCAGATCCTCGAGGCCGCCGACAAGGCGCTGCTCAAGGCGAAGCAGACCGGCAAGAACCGGGTCGTCGTCGCGTAGCGCGGCGGCTTCGCCGCCGCTGGCTGCGAGCTACGAGCCGTGAGCAAGATGGCTCGCGGATCTGAAGCGGAAGTCCATGGCCTCCGTTTCAGATCCCGGGACCCGGTTGCTCGAAGCTCATAGCTCGTAGCTCACAGCCCTCAGCGTCGCGCCTGGTACACCGGCGCGACCTGATCCGCATCTCGCAGCGACTCGACGATCAGCCGCGTCATCAGATCGTTGAGGCGCTCGGTCTGGGCGCGCCCGCCGGTGGCCTCGAGGTGCCGCTCGCCCACGCCGCTGTCGTCGGTGAGGTAGACGTAGCTGCCGCCGGTGATCACCGCGAAGTGCCGCAGCAGGAACTCGGTGTCCTTGTCCACGCCGCTGCCGGCCACCGGGAAGATCCGGATCCCCTTCGCCGCCGCGTCGGCGAGCGAGCGCTGGAGAGAGCGCACCTCGGCGGCCCCGCCCCGGGGCGGCGCGTCCAGCACCAGGAAGAGGAGCCGGCCCCGCGCCGAGGCGCTCCAGCGGTGCTCCTCGAGGGCGTCCGCGAGGGCCAGCTCGACCGCCTCGGGGTAGTCCCCGCCGCCCTCGGCGCGCTGCTCCAGGAGCGAGGCGGTGGCCTGCGCGAGGCTGCGGGTGAAGGGGAAGGAGCGCAGCACGTAGGCGTCTCCCCGGTCCCGGTAGAAGTTCACCGAGAGGCGCATGTCGACCTGCTGCATCAGCTGGTGGTCCGCCCGGGCGATGACGTTCTCGAGCTCGCTCTGCAGGTAGGAGAGCTCGTCGCTCATCGAGCCGGTGGTGTCCATCACCAGCATCACGTCGCCCACCGCCGCCGGCGCCTGGTCCTCGAGGGGGAGGACGAGGCGCAGGGCGTCGCCGGCCCGCACGGCGCGGGAGACGGCCCGGCCGCCCCCCCGGGCGATCACCCGCAGCCCCTCGAGGGCGCGGCCCGCGCTCCGGCGGCGCTCGAGGTCCGGGTAGAGGAAGGCCCGGCCGCGGTTGTCGGTGCGCGCCCGGAAGAGCACCTCGCCCTCGCGCTCGAGGACCACCGGCACATCGGCGACCGGCCGGCCCCCGGCGTCCTCGAGGGTCAGGGCGATCCGCTCCTGGGTGGAGAGCTGCCAGGCCCGCGCCACCCGGGCGAAGGGGCCGGCGCTCCCCTGCGCCTCGCCGACGAGGTCGAGCCACTGCCCGAAGCTCTCGGCGTCGCACCACTCCTTGGCGGTGAGGGTGCCGGCCCAGGGCCGGTCGGCGATCTCCCGGCGGGAGCGGGTCTCGCCCCGGGCGGGCCGCCAGTCGTAGCGCTCGCCTCCGAAGGAGCGGACGCGGACGCTCGGGGCGCCGTCGGACTCGGAGAAGTCGGCCAGGCTCTTGTGGCCCTCGAGGCCGAAGCCCTCGCGCGGCGCGCGCTCCTCGCTGCCGGCCAGGGCGTCGGCGGAGGCGGAGAGGGCCGCGCGAGCCGGGTCGCCGCCGGTGCTCGTGAGGGCGAGCAGGGCCAGGAGGGCGGGGAGAGCGAGGACGAGGGCGAGCTTGATTCGGCGCATGGGGATCTCCTTCTTCACTCCCGCAAGCGCCCGGGCGGCCTCCTTGGTTCAAACCCGCGGCCTTATTTTCGCCCCACCCCTCCAAGGGCCTGAAATCCGGGCTCTTTTTCTCTCTCCCCGGGTGCCCGGGGCGATGACTTCGAGGCCCGATCGGGTTAACCCTGAAGGTAGATGCTGAACGATCACAGCGTGGGTGTGGTGATTCCCTGCCGGGAGTCCTGGCCGGCGGTGCGCCTGCTGATCCAGGACCTGCCCGCCTTCGTGGACCGGGTCATCGTGGTGGACGACGCCAGCCAGGACGGCTCGGCCGCCCACCTGCGGCGGGCCCACGATCCGCGCACCCGCGCCGGCGCCCGCCTCACCCTCCTCCTCCACCCGGAGCCCCGGGGGCTGGGCGCGGCGGTGGTCACCGGCTACCGCGCCCTCCTGGCCGCCGGCACCGAGCTGGTGGTGGTGGCCTGGCCCGGGGACGCCCTCGACCCCGGCGAGATCGAGGCCCTCCTCACCCCGCTCATCGAGCGGCGGGCGGACCTGGTCAGCGGCAGCCGCCTCGGCGAGGGCGCTCCCCGCCTCGGGCGCCTGCGAGGCCTCGTCACCGCCCGGCTCCTGGGCTGGGCCATCGGCTCGGGCGGGATCGCCGACGCGGCCTGCGCCCACCACGCCGTGACCTCGGTGACCCTGCGCCGCCTCGCCCTCTCCGAGCTCGCCCGGGGAGAGGCCTTCCCCCTCGACCTGATCTCCCACGCCCGGCGCGAGGGGCTGGTCACGGAGGTGGCCGCCCTGCGTCCCTTCCACCGGCGCCGCCACCACCTGCCGCCGGAGAGCGTCTGGATCATCGGCCGGGCGGCGCTGCGGAGGCTGCGCCTGCGGCGGCACCCGCGGGTTCTGGCGGCGAACGCCCGGGCCCGGGCCCGGGTCGCGGCGGCCCGCCCGGTGGGGTCGGAGACCCGCCGGCAGCTCCCCGATCCGACCTGAGCCGGGGCGCGGAGCCGGGGCGGCTGGCCCCCGGCGCCGATCGGTGCTTGGTTGCGCCCCCCATGAGCAAGCACGCACTCGAAGAGGAGCTCGAAGTCGCCCGCCGCCTGATCCTCGAGGCCGGCGAGCGGATCATGAGTCACTACGGTCAGGTCGACGTCGAGCACAAGGCGGGCGACGAGCCGGTGACCGCCGCCGACCGCGAGGCGAACGCCCTCCTGGTCGAGGGTCTCTCCCGGGCCTTCCCGGAGGACGGGATCCTGGCCGAGGAGAGCCGCCCGAGCGCCGACTGGCACGAGAAGAGGCGGATCTGGTGCATCGATCCGGTGGACGGCACCAAGGAGTTCATCGCCCAGAACGGTGAGTTCGCGGCGATGGTCGGCCTGGTCGTCGAGGGCCGCGCCGCCCTGGGCCTGGTGCTGATGCCCGCCCGGGGCCTGCTCTACTACGGCGGCCCCGACCTCCCCACGGTCGAGGAGAAGCTCGAGACCGGCGAGCGCCGGGAGCTGAAGGTCAGCGATCGCGCGGACTTCTCGGAGATGGGCGTGGCGATCTCCCGCAGCCATCGCTCCGAGCGGGTCGGGGGGATGGTAGAGCGGCTCGGCGTCACGCGCGAGGTGCGCAGCGGCAGCGTGGGCGTGAAGCTGGCCATGGTCGGCAACGGCGAGGTGGACCTCTACCTCCACCCCTCCGGCGGCACCAAGCGCTGGGACGCCTGCGGTCCCGACGCCATCCTGGCCGGCGCCGGCGGCGTGCTCACCGACTTCCACGGGCGCCCCATCGACTACGTCTCCGGCGAGGTGCACAACGACTCGGGGCTGCTGGCCAGCAACGGGACGCGGCACGCCGAGATCGTCGAGCTGCTCGCGGATCTGACGGAAGAAGCCGGGCTCTGATCGGGCTACGAGCTTCGAGCTTCGAGCAACCTGGTTCACGGAAGTGAAAGGGCCTGCTCGTTCACGCCTGTCGTCCTGGTTGCTCGCAGCTCGTAGCTGATAGCTTCCCCCTCGTGGGGAAGAAGAAGCACGAAGGTTTCAACTCACCCTTCGCGGACCTCTCGAAGCGCCTGAAAGAGGACGAGGAGCCGGCGAAGGCCGAGCCAGTCCCCCCTCCCCCACCGGCGCCGAGCGCAAGCGAGCCCGAGGACGACGCCGCCCTCTTCGAGCAGTGGGTCGGCGAGGTGAGGCCCCTCGAGGGGAGGGAGCGCCAGCTGCGCGCCCGGCCGGAGCCGAAGCTCGCCGAGGCCCTGCAGGACGCCGAGGACGCCGAGGCCCTCGCCGTGCTCTCGGACCTGGTCGGCGGTCGGGGCGAGTTCGACCTCTCGGACACCGAGGAGTGGGTCGAGGGCCTGGCCCCCGGCATCGACCGCAAGCTCCTGCGGCGCCTCAAGCGCGGTGACTTCTCGGTGCAGGGGCACCTCGATCTGCACGGCCTGGTCCGCGAGGCGGCCCAGGTGGAGGTCCGCCGCTTCATCCGGGACTCCCGGGGGCAGGGGAAGCGCTGCGTGCTGATCATCCCCGGCCGGGGCAAGGGCTCACCGGACGGCGAGCCGGTGCTCAAGAAGGCGCTGGTGCGCTGGCTCTCCCGCGGAGAGCTCGGCCGCCAGGTCCTCGCCTTCTGCACCGCCCGCCCGGGGGACGGCGGCGCGGGCGCCCTCTACGTGCTGCTGCGCCGCTGAGGCGCTAGGGCGCCGCGCACTCGAGCTCGGCCTCGACCTCGTCGTCGGCCCGGCTCGCCTGCACCAGCTTCTGGCCCGGATCGAGGGTGAGCTTCAGCTTCTTCTTGCCGGCCACCTTCGCCCCGGGGATCTTGGTGGTCACCGAGGTGCCCGGCACCAGGAGCGCCTTGGCCGGATCGAGCTCCGCCAGGGAGACGGGCTGCAGGAAGCCCTTGGGGAAGGGGATCGCCAGCGTCACCCGGCCATCCCAGGCGTCGGAGGGGAGCCGCGCCGGGCCGGTGGAGGCGATCGTCACCACGACCTCGCAGGCCTCGTCGAGGTGCACCTTCGAGAGGCCGAGGTTGGGGAGGCGGGCCTGCGCGACGGTCTCGATGTTCTGGCGGCCGTTGGGCTTCTTGTTCGACTTCCAGGTGACGCCGCCGTCCTCGGAGCGCAGGACGAGGCCCTTCTCACCGGTGATCACGAAGCCCTGCTCGCCGAAGGGCGTGGCCGCGAAGAGGCGGGCGGTGCTGCCCGAGGCGACGGCGCTCCAGGTCTCGCCGCCGTTCTCCGAGCGGTAGATGGAGCCCTTCCAGCCCACGGCCAGCACGTTGCCCAGGCCGTCGACGGCGACCCCCTCGAAGGGGAGCTTCGAGCCGGTCTCGGCGCCCTTCCAGGTCGTGCCGCCGTCGGCGCTGGAGACCACCGTCCCGCCGACGCCCGCGGCCACGAAGTGGCCCTTGGCGTAGGTCAGATCGTTGAGCTGATGGCGGGTCGCCGGATCGGGCAGGGTGAAGCTCTCGGCGTCGTCGCTGGAGGAGGCCACCTGCCCGCGGGTGCCCACGGCGACCCAGGTGCCCTGACCGTCGGTGGCCACGCCATAGAGCTCGGCGTCGCTCTCGACCGGGACCCGGGTCCAGGTGAGGCCCAGGTCGTCCGAGCGCAGGATGACCGCCTGCGCGCCCACGGCGACCATCCGGTCGGAGACCTCGTCGAAGGCGATCGCGGTGAGGGACTCGGTGACGCCCGAGGAGACCTTCTTCCAGGTCTTGCCGTAGTTCACGGAGCGGAGGATGACGCCCTTCGCGCCCACGGCCACGAAGGCCCCGCGGTTGTCCGAGGTCACGCCGTTCAGGTAGGTCGAGACCCCCGAGGGCACCCGCCGCCAGACCTTGCCGTCGTCCTGCGAGACGTAGAAGGCGCCCTCCCGGCCGGTCGAGACCAGCTTGGCCGCCGCCAGGGCGGCGGTCTCGGCGGCGAAGAAGGCGCAGAGGAGCGCGAGGGTGCGGATGGTCGTCTTCATGGTCGTCCCCCTTGGAAAAGGATCTTCCGGTCGCGCGTTCCTAACATGGACGCGGCGCGCGGTCCGCTATTCGTCCGGCGTCCGCGGCGCGGTGGGCAGGCTCGCGGCGCAGCGGGCAACCTTCCAGCCCAGATCGAGGCTCTCGTAGAGCTCGCGGGCCTCGGCTCGCATCGCCTTCACCCGCTCCTCCCGCCCGGGCCCGGCGGCCAGGAAGTCGGCGTGGGCGCAGAGGGCGTCGGCCAGCTCGTGCCGCTCGCCGGTGCGGCGCAGGAGGGCGATGCCCTCGTGGAAGCGCTCGTCGACCAGGGTCGAGCTCCCGGCGGCGCCCATGAGGAGCGCCTGCGCCCGGGCCTCGTCGACGATGGCGCGGGCCACGTAGACCTTCATCCCCATCGCCGCCGAGAGCTCCCGGGCGGCCAGGGCGAAGACCAGCGCCCCCTGCCCCTTGCCGCGGGCCAGCGCGATCTCGGCCAGCCCCCCGATGGCCTCGGCGATCATGCTCTGGGCGCCGAGGGCGTCGCCGATCTCCCGGGCCTTGGTGAAGGCGTCCTCCGCCTCGTTGAGGCGGCCCAGCGCGCAGAGGGTGGGGCCCAGGTTGCAGAGGGTGTTGCCCTCGTTGTGCCGCTTCTTCTGCTCGCGGGCCATCTGTAGGGAGAGCTCGAAGGCGGCGATCGCCTCGTCGAAGCGGCCGAGGAGGTGGTAGTTGATGCCGATGTTGCTCTGGGTGGTTCCCACCCGGGCGCCGATCCCCGCCTCCTCGTACTTCTTCGCCGCGGCCGAGTAGAGCTCGATGGCCTTCTCGTAGTGGCCCGAGGAGCCATAGTAGATGCCCAGGATGTTCAGGGCCCGGGCCTCGACCTCGGGATCGTCGAGGGACTCGGCGGCCTCGGCGGCGGCCTCGGCGTGCTCCCGGCAGGGCTCGGGCTCGCCCTTGAGGTAGGCGAGGTAGGAGAGGCCGGCGTGGGCCCGCGCGCCGGTGGGTGAGGGCGGCGGATCGGGATCGGTCTCGAGGCTGGACTCGTAGTCGCTCCAGGCCTCGTCGAGGCGGCCGAGGTTGGTGGCCGCCGTCGCCCGCTGGAGGTGGAGGGCCGCCGTCATCCGCAGGTCGCGTCCCTGGAGGCGGGAGAGGGCCCGGGAGAAGTGATCGTAGGCGGCCTCGGAGGCCTCGAGCTTGAGGCTGTCCTCTCCGGCGACCCGGTACCAGCGGGCGGAGGCCATGGCCGCGCCGCCGAGGTCGTGGTGCCGGGCGATGGTCTCGGGGGGCACCGGCTGCCCGGCGGTGCGCTCGTCCTCCAGCCGCCGGGCGGCCGCGAGGTGCACGCCCCGCCGCACCCGCTTGGGCAGAGTGGAGTAGGAGACCTCGCGCATGAGGTCGTGGACGAAGAGGAGCTCGTGATCTCCCTCGCGGCGCAAGATCTCGCGCTGCACGAGGGCCTCGATGCCCGGGGCGAGGCTCTCCTCGCCGGCCAGCCCGAGCTGATCCACCACCGCCTCGGAGGCGGCCAGGGCCTCCAGGGTGCCCCGGCGGAAGCGGCGGCCGAGCACCGCGCCGAGGCGGGCCAGGCCCGCGGCCTCGGGACCGGCGGCATCGAGGCGGCTCTGGATCAGGCCCTCGACCGTGGCCGGGACCCCCTCCAGGGCCGAGAGGCCCTGACCGCTCCCGGCGGCCCAGCGCCAGCCCGAGCCCCGCGGCTCGATCACGCCGCGGTCGGCCAGCCCCTTGACCAGCTCGACGGCGAAGTAGGGCACGCCGCCGGAGCGAGAGGCCAGGGAGAGGATCGCCTCGGCCGGGACCCCGACGACGGAGGAGAGGAGGTGGGTGACCAGGTCCCGGATGTCGTCCGTGCCCAGGGGCTCGAGCTTCACCCGGTGGGCGCCGACCACCGGCAGGGGCGAGTCGCGGTTCACCTTGCGGGAGGTGCCGACCAGGAAGAAGGGGCGGCCGGAGGCTTCCTCCACCAGGCCGGTCAGCGCGGTGAGGGAGTCGGTGTCGGCCCACTGCAGATCGTCGAGGGCCAGGACCACCGGGCCCTGCGTGGTGCGCTCGACGAGCCAGCTCGCCAGCAGCCGGCGCTGCTCGGCGAGGTCGCCCTCCTCGGCGTGGCCCTGGAAGGCCTTCAGGAGCGAGTCGTCGATCTCCGGCGCGCTCCCCAGCAGCCCGGCCACCAGCTCGTAGGGGGTGGTCCGGGTCTCGGGGGTGGCGCGGGCCCGCAGGAGCAGGGCGAAGTGCTCGCGCTGTCCGTCGAGGAAGGCCTGCATCAGGCGGGACTTGCCGCTGCCCGGATCCCCCTCGATCACGATCGCCCGGGGGCTCTCCTCCTGGCGGCAGGTCGTGAAGGCGGCGTTCACCGCGGCGAGCTCGGCGCGCCGGGAGACCAGCTCGGTGCGCTGGCCCAGGACCTCGGTGGCGACCTCGGTCTCCATCGGCGGGCGGGTCTCGACCAGGAAGGGGGTGACCAGCTCCTGCCGGCCGCGCAGCTTCACCGCCGGGAGGCGGCGGCCGGAGAAGCGGCCCTCGAGGTAGCGCCAGGTCTCCGAGGAGATGAGCACGCCCCCCGGAGGGCAGGCGGACTCGAGCCGCGCCGCGATGTTCACGGTGTCGCCGTAGACCGAGGTCTCGCGCTCGCCCTCCCGGCCGACCTGCGCCACCGCCACCCGGCCGGTGTTGATGCCGATGCGCAGCTCGACCCGCGGGATCTTCTCCGCGACCAGGGCCGTGTTCAGCTCGACCAGCCGGTTCTGGATCTCGAGGGCGGCGCGGACGGCGTTCTCCGGGTCGCGCTCGGTGGCCACCGGCACGCCGAAGAGGGCCAGGACCGCGTCGCCCATGTGCTTCTCGACCCGCCCGCCGCAGGCGTCGATGGCGTCGTCGGTGATCAGGAAGAGCCGGCGCACGACGTCGTGGACGTCATCGGGCTCGAGGGTCTCGGCCAGGGTCGTGTAGCCCTTCACGTCGGCGAAGAGCACCGTCACCGTCCGCAGCTCACCGCCCGCGGGGCGGCGCGCCTGGCGCATCACCGGCGTGCCGCACTCGTCGCAGAACTTCGCCTCGCTGCGGAGCTCACGGTGACAACGTGAGCAGCTGATCGTGTCCCCCACGAGCTCGACCGCTCTCGTCTAGAAGTGCGCCTGGACGCCGGCGTGGATGTCGAGGCGGCCGTTGGGCGCCTGAGACTTCTGACTTCTGCTGTCGTTCACGTCGCCGGTGATCCAGTAGGTGTAGTCGACGCCCAGCACGAAGTAGGTGTTCCGCACCAGCTTCTGGCGGTAGCCGACGCCCGCGAGCACGCCGGCGTCGAATTGCGGCAGGAAGACGATGGGCACGCCCGCCCGGACGTAGATCTGGGGGATGGGGTAGTAGCGCAGCCCCGGCGTGAGCCCCAGTTGGTCAATCCCGGCATCGGGCGAGAACTGGAAGCGCAGGTCCAGGTCGAGGTCGAGGGAGAGGTTGTTCACCATGAAGTAGCCGAAGCCGACGTTCCCCCGTCCGCCGATCGGCGTCCCCCCGGTGTTGGTGCCCCCGAGGTTGATCGTCCGGTTGATGTCGACCGCGGCGTTCCCGCGGACCACGAAGCGGCCCTTCTTCACCGAGTCCTCCTCGGAGACCTCTTCGGCGTGAGCGGGCGCGGCGGCCAGGACGGCCAGGGTGGCGGCCAGCAGGAAGGCCAGGTGCTTGATGTGGGTCATTCTTTCCCCCTCCTTTTCGTGACGCTTACGGGAGCGGCGCTCCCCGGGATATACCCCGAGCGAGTCTCACGGCAAGCCGATATCCAAACTCACCGCAGGGAAGCGAACGATGCACGAGATCCTCCTCGACGCCCCGGGCAAGAACGCCATCTCGACCGCAGTCCTGGAGGGTCTCGAGCAGCAGCTCGAGCAGGCCGCCGGTGAACCGGTTCTGTTGACCGGCGCCGGGGACGCCTTCAGCGCGGGCCTCAACCTGGTCGAGGTCGCCGGCTTCGACCCTTCCGGCCTCGACGGCTTCCTCTCCCTCCTCGACCGGGTCTGCGCGAAGCTCTTCGACTATCCGGGCGTCACCGTGGCCTGGGTGAACGGCCACGCCATCGCCGGCGGCTCGGTGCTCGCCCTCTGCTGCGACCACCGGGTGGGCACCGAGAACCCGAAGGTGAAGCTGGGCCTGAACGAGACCGCCCTGGGGGTGACCTTCCCGCCGCTGATCCAGCGGATCTGCGAGCACCGCCTCGGTCCCCGCCTGGCCCCGGAGGTGATGCTGGGCGCCGGGCTCTTCGGCCCCGAGAAGGCCATCGAGCTGGGCATCCTCCATCGCCTGGGCACCCGCGAGGACGCCGAGGCCGAGGTGGCGCGCCGCGCCGGTCACCCCGCCGGCGCCTACGCCGCCACCAAGGCGATCCTGCAGCGGGGGGTCACCGGGATGTCCGATGGGGACCTGGCGAAGGCCCGGGCCGACTCGATGACGCTCTGGACCGGCGACGACTTCCGGGCCCGGATCGAGGCCGCCCTGGGGCGCTAGCCGGCGCCTTGACACCCGGCCCCCTCCCCCGTACTCGATCAACCGACGAAAGGGGGTGGTAGCGACCGTTCTCATCGATTTCCAGACCGCCTTCCCGGTGGGAGTGCTGCTCGTGCTCTTCGCCCGGCGGCAGATCGAGTCGGAGCAGGTCGCTGGCTTCACCCGCTACGTGCGCGCCGGGGCGATCTTCGGCCTGATCTACGGCCTGGCCGTGGGCTACTGGTGCTTCGCCTACCCCGACTGGATGTGGGGCTACGCGGTGGACGCCGCGGCCTGGCCCACCCTCTGGTGGTACCCGGGCTTCGTCCTCGCGCTCGGCATCGTCGGCGGCGCGGGCTCGTGGATGGCTCAGGCCCTGATCGCCCGCGGTCGCTTCTGGTGGGCGCTGGGCGTCGGGCTCTTCGGCGCCTGGCTCCTGATCTCGGTCTGGGCCATGACCTTCGACGAGTACATGAACCTGTCGACCTACGCCGACTGGCACGCCATCCCCCGCGGCCCGACGATGCCGACCAACGAGGCCAGCGACTGGGCGATCGGCTCGGTGGTGGTGACGATCGCCATGCTCCTCTACGCGATCCCGACCATGGCGGGCTTCTTCCTGGAGGGGCGGCGCCTGCCGCGCCACTAGATGCGCACCGTCAACCCGGCCACCGGTGAGCCCGGCCCCGAGCTCGCCGCCTCCACCCCCCAGCAGGTGAGCGAGGCGATCGCCCGGGCCCGGAGCGCGCAGGGCGCCTGGGCCGCCCGGCCGATCGCCGAGCGCATCGCGCTGCTGAAGAAGGTCCGGCAGGCCTTCCTCGAGCAGGCGGAGGCCCTCGTCGAGGTGCTGGGTGAAGAGACCGGCCGCCCGGCGGGCGAGTCCTGGCTCTCGGAGGTGGTCCCCAACGGCGATCTCTTCGACTGGTGGCTCTCCGCCGGCGCCCGCCACCTGCGGCGCGAGCGGGTCTCGCTCAACCCGATCAACTTCCCGAAGAAGGTCGCCTTCATCGAGCACCTCCCCCGGGGCGTGGTCACCCTGATCACCCCCTGGAACCTCCCAGTGGCGATCCCCCTGCGCACCCTGGTGCCGGCGCTGCTGGCCGGGAACGCGGTGGTCTTCAAGCCCAGCGAGCACGCCCCCCGCTGCGGGGCCTTCCTGGCCCGGCTCTTCACCGAGGTCCTCGGCGAGGGCCTGGTCGAGTGCGTGCAGGGCGAGGGCGACACCGGCGCGGCGCTGGTCGAGGGCGAGGTGGACCTCGTCGTCTTCACCGGCTCGGTGAAGACCGGCAAGGTGGTCTCGGCGGCCTGCGCGACGCGCCTCGTCCCCTGCTCCCTGGAGCTGGGCGGCAACGACGCCGCCATCGTGCTGGCCGACGCGCAGCTCGAGCGGGCGGCCGAGGGCATCGCCTGGGGCGCCTGCTTCAACGCCGGCCAGAACTGCGCCGCCGTCGAGCGGGTCTACGTCGAGCGCGCGATCGCCGAGGACTTCCTGGCCAAGCTCCAGGCGGTCTTCGAGCGCCTGCGCCCCCGCGACGACGTGGGGCCCCTGACCACGGACTTCCAGCTCGAGACCGTCGAGCGCCACCTCGGCGAGGCCCGGGAGAAGGGCGCGATCGTTCGCTGCGGCGGCGCCCGCCCCGAGGGGCCCGGCCGCTACCACCTCCCCACCCTGGTGGTGGTCGAGAGCGACGACCTCTCCCTGATGCGCGAGGAGACCTTCGGCCCGGTGCTGGCGGTGCGGATCGTCGACACGGCCGAGGAGGCCGTCCGGCTGGCCGACGACTCACCCTACGGGCTGACCGCCAGCATCTGGACCGCGGACGTCTACCGGGGCTGGGCGCTGGGCAAGGATCTGCAGGTCGGGGTGCTGACGGTGAACAACCACTCCTTCACCGGCGGCGTCCCCTCGCTGCCCTGGAGTGGCCCCAAGGAGACCGGGGGCGGCATCACCAACAGCCACCTGGCGCTGGAGAAGCTCACCCGCCCCCGCACCGTGCTCCTCGATCGCAGCAAGGCCGCGCGCGAGCTGTGGTGGTATCCCTACAACGACACCCTGGTCGAGATCGCCGTGGCCCTGCGTGACGGCGCCCTCGGGAAGCTGGGATCGATGCTGAAGCTGCCGGGCCTCCTGGGCAAGCGCTTCCGCTAGTCGAAGATGCGCGAGTCCGAGCTGCACCGGGAGCTCTCCATCAGCGCCCGGGTGCTCGAGGCCTCCCTGGCGCTCGGGCAGGCCGTCTCCACCGAGCTGCAGATGGAGTCCCTCTGCGACCTGGTGGTCGAGCACCTGCAGGAGGTCTTCCAGGCGGTGAGCGTGGCCCTCCTCTTCCTCGACGAGGAGAGCGGCGAGCTGCACGAGAAGCGGGTCCGCGGACCCCGCCGCGACTGGCGGGCCCTGGTGGAGGGGAAGGCCGAGGAGATGGCCTTCCACTCCCAGCGCCTGGTCGCCGAGAGCAAGGTGAAGGGCGTGGTGGTGCTCACCTGGAGCCCCGAGAGCGGCCGCCCCACCGCGGAGGACACCCGGATGGTCGAGGTCCTCGGCGCCCAGGTGGCGGCGGCCATCGACAACGCCTGGCTCTACGGGCGGATCCACCAGCTCAACGAGAGCCTGGAGGAGAAGGTCCGGGAGCGGACCCACGAGCTCGAGCAGGCCCAGCTCCAGCTGGTGCAGTCCGAGAAGATGGCCTCCCTCGGCCAGCTCACCGCCGGCATCGCCCACGAGATCAACAACCCCCTGGCCTACGTGATCAACAACGTGGCCCTGGCGAAGGAGCGCGCCGCCCTCCTCGAGCGCTACGGAGAGATCCTGCGCACCCAGCTCGAGCTGGCCCGCACGCGCGACCCCGCCGACCGCCTCGCGCGGGTCAAGGCGCTCGCCTACCCTCTGCAAGAGGACCGGCGCTGGCGCGAGGACGTCACCGCCTTTCGCTCGGAGCTCGAGGCGCTGGAGGCGAGCGATCCGGCGGCCGCGGCGGCGCTGGGCGAGGAGTTCCTCCAGTACCTGCGGCTCTGCCACGAGGAGTCCGCCGGCGTGGGCAAGGAGAGGAAGGGCGTGGTGGGCCTCCTGGAGCGCGGCCACCAGGGCCTCGAGCGGGTCAAGCAGATCGTCCTCGACCTGCGCAGCTTCTCCCGCCTCGACGAGGCCCAGTACCAGGAGGTCGAGCTCGACAGCTCCATCGCCGGCACCCTCTCGATCGTCGAGCACCTGGCCAAGGACCGGCAGGTGCGGCTGGTGCAGGAGCGGGGCCTCGGCGGGCCCTACGCCTGCTTCCCGGCCAAGCTCAACCAGGTGGTGCTCAACCTGGTGACCAACGCCCTGCAGGCCACGCCCCCCGGGGGCACGGTGACCGTGCGCACCTCGGACGCCGGCGAGGGGCCCCTCATCGAGGTGCAGGACACGGGCAAGGGCATCCCCCCCGAGGCCCTCACCAAGATCTTCGACCCCTTCTTCACCACCAAGCCCGTGGGTCAGGGGACCGGCCTCGGGCTCTCCATCAGCTACAAGATCATCGAGGAGCACGGCGGGACCATTCGCGTGACGAGCAAGATCGGCGAAGGTACCCGCTTCTCGGTCCAGCTGCCGGCCCGGGCCGGCGCTTCGGCAGAACAGAGGTGAGCATGCCCGCGTACATCCCCTTCCGCGCCAAGGTCGTGGAGCCCATCCGCCTGCTGCCCCGTGAGGAGCGCAGCCAGAAGATCGAGGCCGCGGGCCTCAACCTCTTCAACCTCAAGGCCGAGGACGTCTACGTCGACCTGCTCACCGACAGCGGCACCGGCGCCATCAGCGCGGCGCAGCTCTCGGCGATGATGCTCGGCGACGAGTCCTACGCCGGCTCGCGCTCCTTCCTGAAGATGCAGGAGAGCTTCACCGAGCTGACCGGCGTGCCCTACCTCATCCCCTCGCACCAGGGGCGGGGCGCCGAGAAGGTGCTCAACTCGGTGCTGATCCAGAAGAACGCGATCGTGCCGGGCAACTCGCACTTCGACACCACCAAGGCCCACATCGAGTTCGCCGGCGGCCGCTGCGTCGACTGCACCATCGCCGCGAGCAAGGACAGCCAGGCGCAGCACCCCTTCAAGGGAAACCTCGACCTCTCCCTGCTCGAGCAGACGATCGAGAAGTACGGCGCGCGCCACGTCGCCTACGTGCTGATCACCGTCACCTGCAACTCGGGCGGCGGCCAGCCGGTCTCGATGGAGAACATCCGGGCGGTGAGCGAGCTGGCCCACGGCAGGTCGATCCCGGTCTTCTTCGACGCCGCGCGCTTCGCCGAGAACGCCTACTTCATCAAGGAGCGGGAGGAGGGCTACGCCGACAAGAGCGTCAAGGCGATCGTCGCGGAGATGTTCTCCCACGTCGACGGCTGCACCATGAGCTCGAAGAAGGACGCCATCGTGCCGATGGGCGGCCTCATCGGCGTCCGCGACCAGGGCCTCTACGAGCGCCTGAAGACCCCGACCATCCTCTTCGAGGGCTTCTTCACCTACGGCGGCATGAGCGGCCTGGCCATGGAGGGCCTCGCCCAGGGCCTGCGCGAGGTGGTCGAGGAGGACTACCTCGCCCACCGCATCGGGCAGGTGCGGCAGCTGGGGCAGTGGCTGGTCGAGGCGGGCATCCCCATCGTCGAGCCGGTGGGCGGCCACGCGGTCTTCATCGACGGCCGCCTCCTCTTCCCGCAGGTGCCCGAGGATCAGTTCCCGGCGCAGCTGCTCTGCGTCGAGATGTACCGCGAGGGCGGCGTGCGGCCGGTCGAGGTCGGCTCGAACCTGATCGGCCGGGATCCCGACACGGGCGAGAACATCCGGCCGGCGCTGGATCTCTGCCGCCTGGCGATCCCGCGAAGGGTCTACTTCAAGGAGCACCTCGAGCACGTCGTCGAGACGGCGAAGCGCGTCGCCGAGCTCCACCACGGACGGGACCGGGGCCTGGTCTTCCTCGAGGAGGCCCCCGGCATCCGTCACTTCGCTTCGACCTTCAAGGCACTCTAGGGGCAGGGGGAGAGGATCATGGCACCGAGCTGGACGCAGTATCGCAAGGAAGGAAAGCTCTCCGAGGACGCGCAGCTGAAGAAGCTGGGTCTGCTGGTCGTCGACGACGAGGCGGAGATCGTCGGCTCGCTGGGCGAGATGTTCGCCGAGCACTTCGAGCTCCACCGCTGCACCTCGGGGCGCGAGGCCCTGGAGGTCTTCAAGGAGCACTCGCCGAAGATCATCCTCTCGGATCAGCGGATGCCCGAGATGAGCGGCCTCGAGCTCTTCAAGGAGCTCAAGGAGATCGATCCGTCGACGGTGCGGATCCTGGTCACCGGTTACAGCGACATCAACGTGGTGATCGAGGCGCTGAACGAGGGCCTGATCTGGAAGTACGTGACCAAGCCCTGGGACCACGAGGAGTTCCGCCAGCTGGTGCTGCAGAGCGCGCGGCACTACCTGAAGGAGAATGGCCTCCCCGAGGATCAGTTCGCGCTCAAGGGCTTCATGGGCTTCTGACCGATGACAGAGCCCTCCGCCGGTCGCCGGGTGAGCTGCAGCAGCTGCGGCGCGCCGGCGACCTGGAGCCCCGGCGACGGGGCCCTCGCCTGCGAGCACTGCGGGGCCACCACGATGGTGGACGCCCCGGAGGGGGAGCTGCCCGAGCACGCCATCGAGGAGGCCCTGCACAAGGCGCGCCGGGGCTTCGACCGGGAGGTCCAGCGGCTGCGCTGCGCCGAGTGCGGGGCGGTCTCGGACACGGATCCCGGGATGCTCTCCTCGATCTGCTCCTTCTGCGGCGCCCACGGGGTGGTGGAACTGAAGGAGACCACCGATCACGTCGTGCCCGGCGCCGTCCTCCCCTTCACCTTCTCCCGGGAGGCGACCCTCGCCGCCTACCGGGAGTGGCTCGAGGGGCTCTGGTTCCGACCCGACGACCTGCGGCGCCGGGCGCGGCTGGAGGAGCTGCACGGCATCTACCTCCCCTTCTGGGCCTACGACGCCGACGTCCACTCCTGGTGGAAGGCCATCGAGCCCTTCGACACCGAGAAGGCCGTGCCCTACGACCCTGCCTACCGGCGCTTCCGGAATCCGTGTGGGTAGCAGCGTAGCATGAAGGTGGTCGCGGGAGCCTGCGGGGTCGGCTACGGTCGAGCCATGAGAGACCGAGACCTGTACGCGAGGATGCTGGGAATCGAGGCCCCCTGGAAGGTCGAGGACGTCGAGCTCGACGTCGGCGGTGGGGAGGTCGTGGTGCACCTCGTCCACCAGGGGAAGCTGACCTGCGCCGAGTGTGGCGCGGTAGCCCCTGGCTACGACACCCGCGAGCGTCGATGGCGGCACCTGGACACCATGCAGTTTCGGACGATCCTGGCTGCCAAGGTGCCTCGGACGAAGTGCGAGACCCACGGCGTGCTCCAGATGCCCGTGCCGTGGTCGGAGCCGGGGTCCGGCTTCACCGCGCTCTACGAGGCGCTGATCATCGATCTGCTCGGCGAGATGAGCTTCTCCGCGGTCACCCGGCTGACGGGGATGTCGTGGAGCCAGGTCGACGGGGTCCACGAGCGAGCGGTGCGACGCGGCCTCGCTCGGCGAGAAGCGCGACTGCCCAAGAAGCTCGGCGTCGACGAGACCTCGTTCCAGAAGCGCCACGAGTACGTGACCGTCGTCAGCGACGACCAGGGACAGGTGGTGCACGTCGCCGATGGGCGAGGCCGGGATGCCCTCGACGTCTTCTGCGAGCAGTTCGACGAGGAGGCCCTCGCAAAGGTCGAGGTCGTCGCCATGGACATGCACGCACCGTACATCCGGTCGACCGAGGACCACGTGCCCGGGGCGAAGGAGAAGATCGCCTTCGACAAGTTTCACGTGGCGAAGCACCTGGGCGACGCGGTGGACAAGGTGCGCAGGAAAGAGCACCGAGAGCTGATGGCCTGGGGAGACGACACCCTCAAGGGCACGCGCTACGACTGGCTCAAGCATCCGAAGAACGTGAGCGACGAGGCGTGGAAGGGGTACTTCGCTGAGCTCCGGCAGACGACGCTCCGGACCGCCAGGGCGTGGGGCTACAAGGAGTGGGGAATGTCGCTGTGGGACTACCAGAGCCGGGGCTGGGCACGCCGAGGCTGGCAGAAGTGGTACGCGTCGGCGATCCGATGTCGCCTCGAGCCGGTGAAGAGGGTGGCTCGGACGGTGAAGGCCCACCTCGCCGGGATCATCACCGCAGTCGTGAAGCGAGTGACGAACGCGAGGGCCGAAGGGATCAACTCGGTGATCCAGAAACTGAAGGGACGCGCGAGGGGCTACCGAAACCGGACCCGCTTCCGCAACGCGATCTACTTCCATCTCGGCGGCCTTGAGCTCTACCCAGAGAGCGTCAGGCGGTGAGCCTCAACCCACACGATTTCCCGAAGAGCCCTTTTGGGAGAGGGCTTTTGACGGAAGTTGCGTTATCAGACCCTGCGGTCGGGTCGTTCGAGACTCCAGTCTACCGTAGAATGGTGGCCTCGGGGCCTCACCAGGGGACCTGGAGCGGTGAAGTGGGTGAAGGTCTGGCAGAAGGCCGTCGAAGAGCTCCTGCCCCGCAAGACGAGAGGCTGGAGACCGCCGAGGATCACGTGGCGAGACCTCGCGAAGCGCGCCATGGACCCGAACCGAAACCGCCCTCCGATCCGCTCGAGACTGGCTCTGGAGCTGGTGCCGGCGAGGTGACAATGGGGCTTGACCGATCACGAATGCGATTGACCGCTGTGATGGCCCTCTCGGGCACGAACCAGGTTTCAGACACCTGGCTCGTGCTACCTGATCGGGCTTTCAGGTTGGAGCTCTGCCGGGATCAGGAACTAGATCCCCAGCATCCGGTCACACCGTAACCGGGAGGGTCACGGTGGGGGCCGGCCAAGTCCCTGAAATCACGGGGGCCGGCGAGGCGCGGGGCTTGCAAAGGGAAGGCGGTCGATGCGCGTCCCCCTTCGACTCCTGCTGATCGTCTCCCTCCTCTCTCCCCTCTCCCTCGCCCGGGCCGAGGCCCCCGTCGAGCGCGAGGTGCTGCTGCCCGAGGCCGATGCCCTCGCCCGCGCGGTGCTCGCGGCCAACCCCGAGCTCTCGGCCCTGGAGAGCGAGGTGGCCGCCGCCCGCTCGATGGCCGGCGGCGCCGGGCTCTGGATGGACCCGATGGTGGGCGCGGAGTACTCGAACATGGCCTTCGCCCGCCCCTACCCCGGCGGCCACGCCATGAGCGGGGTGCAGCTCAAGCTGCAGCAGACCCTCCCCTTCCCCGGCAAGCTCGCCGCCCGGCGCGCCGCCGCGGACGCGAAGATCGAGGTCGCGGCCGCCAGCCTCCCGGAGCGCCAGAACCTCCTGGTGGGTGAGGTGCGCGCCCTCTGGGTGCGCCTCGGGCTCGTCCGGCAGCTGCGGAAGATCACCCGCTCGCACATCGAGCTCCTCGCGCAGCTCACCGAGATCGCCTCGGTGCGCGCGGAGGTCGGGCAGGCCAGCCCGATCGAGCTGCAGCGCCTCACCCTCCTCGGCGACCGCCTCGAGGACGACCTGGAGGACTTCGATCGCGACGAGGCCCTGCTGCTGGCGCGCCTCGATGCCCTCCTCCACCGGGCGCCGGGCGAGGCCGTCTGGTCCCTCTCCGAGTATCCCGCCCTCCCCTCGCCTCCGGCCCTGGAGGCGCTGGTCGAGGAGGCGATCGCGCGCGACCCCACCCTGCGGCGCCTGGCGGCCGCCGCCGCTTCCGAGCAGGCCGAGCGCCGGGCGGCGAGGACCGAGCGCAAGCCGGACGTGACCGCCTGGGCGGGCTACCGCTTCCGCGCTCCGGTCAGCGGCGGCGACCCCGGCGAGGATTTCTTCTCGGTGGGCGCCTCGATACCCCTGCCCTGGCTCTGGAACGATCGCCGGCACGGCGCCCGCGAGGCCCGGCACGCCGCGAACGCCCGGAGCCTCGGCGCGCGGCTCGAGAGCCGGCAGGACCAGCTGCGGGGCGCCCTGGCGAACGCCCACGCCCGCCTGGTGCGTGCCGCGACCAAGGCCACGCGCTACCGCGAGAAGCTGGTGCCCGAGGCCCACGCGGTCCTCGACGCCACCCTCGCCGTCTACCCCACCGGGAAGGTCGGCTTCGAGTCGGTCTTCCAGGCCGAGCTCCAGCTCCTCGAGTTCGAGCGCACCCTGCGCCGCACCGAGGCCGAGGGCTGGCTGGCCCAGACCGAGCTCGAGACCCTCACCGCCGAGAACCTCCGGCTCGTGGAGACGAAGTGATGACGTTCCTCAAGGTCCTCGGCGCCGTGGGTGCCCTCTCGCTGGTGATCGCTCTTGGTGCTGTCCCCCTCGGTCAGCGTGACGCGCACGCGCTCGAGCACGCGCACGGAAGTTCCCCGGTCACCTGGACCTGCTCGATGCACCCCCAGGTCTCCGAGGACGCGCCGGGGGAGTGCTGGATCTGTGGGATGGACCTGGTGCCCCAGGGAAAAGACGGTGACGGTGACGGGGACGCCGTCGAGAAGCGGACCACCAAGACGGTTCATGTGTGTCCGATGCATCCGCAGATCGTGGAGGAGGAGGCGGGCACCTGCTCCATCTGCGGGATGGACCTGGTCGAGAAGGAGATCGAGGTCGAGGGAGAGCCCGAGGATCCGGCGCCGCCGGCCCGGGAGATCCTCTACTGGGTCGCCCCGATGGACCCGAATTACCGCTCGGACTCGCCGGGCAAGTCCCCCATGGGCATGGACCTGGTCCCGGTCTACGCCGGCGCCGAGAAGACGGCCGGCCTGGTCGAGATCGATCCGGTGGTGGTGCAGAACATGGGCGTGCGGATCGCCACCGCCCGGCGGATGACCCTCACCCGCTCGGTGCGCACGGTCGGCCAGGTGATCCCCGCCGAGGACCGCCTCTCGGTGGTGAACCTGCGCTTCTCGGGCTGGATCGAGAAGATCTTCGTCGATGAGACCGGGGGGAAGATCGCCGCCGGCGATCCCCTCTTCGCCGTCTACAGCCCGGAGCTGCTCGCGGCGCAGGACGAGCTGCTGGTGGCCCTGCGCACCTCCGGGCCCGCCTCGGGCCTGGCGCGGGCGGCGCGGCGGCGCCTCGAGCTGCTGGGGCTGCGCGGCTGGCAGATCGACATGATCGTGAAGGAGGGCAAGAGCCGGCCCACCCTCACCGTGCCCGCGCCCCGGGACGGCCACGTCCTCCACAAGAACGTCCTCGAGGGCGCCCACGTGAAGGCCGGCACCGACCTCTACCGGATCGCCGACCTCTCGACGGTCTGGGTCGAGGCCGAGGTCTACGAGCACGCCGCCGGGCTGATCGAGGTGGGCGCGAAGGTGGAGCTGCAGCTCACCTTCCAGCCCGGCGAGGTCCGCACCGGCGAGGTGGCCTACGTCTACCCCACCCTGAACGAGCGCACCCGGACCCTGCGGGTGCGCATCGAGCTGTCCAACGAGGACCTCTCCCTCAAGCCCGGCGGCTTCGCCACGGTCTCCATCGCCACCCCCGGTCAGCCGGAGACGGTGGTGGTGCCCACCGAGGCGGTGATCCACTCCGGCCGGCGCGAGCTGGTCTTCGTCGCCCTCTCCCTGGGCCGCTACGAGGCGCGCACTGTGCGCACCGGCCTCTCGGGGGACGGCTACCAGACCGAGATCCTCGAGGGCCTGCGCGAGGGCGAGCGGGTCGTGGTCAGCGGGCAGTTCCTCCTCGACTCCGAGAGCCAGCTCAAGGAGGCGGTCCAGAAGATGCTGGCCGCCCGCCTCCACGCCCGCTCCCCGGAAGGCCAGGTGCAGGGCATCGCCGACGATGACGGCTCGAAGAGCGGCGGAGGCGGCTACTGGACCTGCGGGATGCACCCCGAGGTGGTCCAGGAGGAGCCGGGCACCTGCCCGATCTGCGGTATGGACCTGACCTTCGAAGAGAACTGAGGCGCTCGATGGTAACCAAGCTCATCGAGGCCTGCATCCGAAACCGCCTCTTCGTCCTCATCGTCGCCGCCGCGGTCTCCTTCGGCGGCGCCTGGGCGCTCATGAGGACGCCGGTGGACGCGATCCCCGACCTCTCGGACGTCCAGGTGATCGTCTACACCGAGTACTCCGGCCAGGCCCCGCAGGTGGTCGAGGATCAGGTCACCTATCCCCTGACCACCGCCATGCTGGCCGTGCCCCACGCCAAGACCGTGCGGGGCTACTCCTTCTTCGGCTTCTCGATGGTCTACGTGATCTTCGAGGACGGCACCGATCTCTACTGGGCTCGCTCGCGGGTCCTCGAGTACCTGAACTTCGCCCGGGGCCGCCTGCCCGCCGGCCTCTCGCCCCAGCTCGGCCCCGACGCCACCGGCGTGGGCTGGATCTACGAGTACACCCTCTCCGACTTCAGCCCCCGGACCGGGGTGCTCAAGGCGCAGCTCGACGCCGACGGCAACGGGATGGTCGATGAGGCCGAGCTGCCGGCGATCCCCGCCGCCGAGCTCGCCGCGGCCGACCGCGAGCAGCGCGCGGCGGTCTATCCCGAGAAGACCCTGCTGGAGCTCTTCGCCGTCGCGGAGCATCCGGGGATCGGCAGCACCCTGGCCTTCGCCGAGGAGTCGGTGCGCTACCTGAAGAAGGGCTTCGACGAGGACCGCGACGAGGGCATCTCGAAGCAGGAGCTCTACCTGGCGGCGAACTTCGCCGGCATCGATCTGGCCAACCTGCGCAGCCTGCAGGACTGGTACCTGCGCTACGAGCTGATGGCGATCCCGGGCGTCTCCGAGGTCGCCAGCGCCGGCGGCTACGTGCGGCAGTACCAGATCGAGGTCGACCCGGAGAAGCTGCGCGCGCACGGGCTCACCCTGGGCAAGATCAAGCAGGCCGTGCAGCGCTCGAACCTCGACGTGGGCGGCCGCCTGGTCGAGCTGGGCGAGACCGAGTTCATGGTGCGGGGCAAGGGCTACATCTCCAGCCTGGACGACCTGAAGGTGGTCCCGGTGGGGATGGACCCGGCGACCCACACGCCGATCTACCTCTCGCAGGTCGCCGACATCCACCTGGGTCCCGAGCTGCGCCGCGGCATCATGGAGATGAACGGCCAGGGCGAGGTCGTCAGCGGCATCGTGCTGGTGCGCTTCGGTGAGAACGCCCTCGAGGTCATCGAGCGGGTGAAGACCCGGATGGCCGAGCTGGAGCCCGGCCTGCCGGCGGGCGTCGAGGTCCACGTCTCCTACGATCGCTCGGCCCTGATCCACCGCGCCGTCGACACCCTCACGACGAAGCTGCTCGAGGAGATGCTGGTGGTGGCCCTCATCTGCATCCTCTTCCTCCTGCACTTCCGCTCGGCCTTCGTCGCGATCATCACCCTGCCGGTGGGCATCCTGATGAGCTTCATCGTGATGAACCTGCTGGGGATCAGCGCCAACATCATGAGCCTGGGAGGCATCGCCATCGCCATCGGGGTGATGGTCGACGCCTCGGTGGTGATGGTGGAGAACCTCCACAAGCACAAGGAGAGGAACGACGGCCGCAGCCACCTGCAGACCGTGATCGACGCCAGCGTCGAGGTGGGCCCGGCCCTCTTCTTCTCCCTGCTCATCGTCACGGTGAGCTTCCTGCCGGTCTTCGCCCTCGAGGCGCAGGAAGGAAGGATGTTCCGGCCCCTGGCCTACACCAAGACCTTCGCCATGGCCTCCTCGGCCATCGTGGCGGTGACCCTGATCCCCGTGCTGATGGTCTTCTTCGTGCGCGGGAAGATCCGCACCGAGGCGCAGAACCCCATCTCCCGCTTCTTCATCGCCGCCTACCGGCCGATCATCCGCGCGGTCCTGCGCTTCCCCGCGGCGACGATCGCGATCTCCCTCCTGCTGCTCGGCCTCACCCTCTGGCCCTACTCGAGGCTGGGCTCGGAGTTCATGCCGCCGCTGAACGAGGGCGACATCCTCTACATGCCCACCACGCCGCCGGGGATCTCGATCACCAAGGCGAAGGAGTTGCTGCAGCAGACCGACAAGCTGATCGCGACCCACCCCCAGGTCGCCCACGTCCTGGGCAAGATCGGCCGCGCCGAGACCGCCACCGATCCGGCGCCCCTCTCGATGATCGAGACCACGATCCTCCTGACGCCGAAGGAGACCTGGCCCGAGGGCAAGACCATCGAGGACATCGCCGCCGAGTTGGATCAGCGGGTGAAGATCCCGGGCCTGACCAACGCCTGGACCATGCCGATCAAGACCCGGATCGACATGCTGGCCACGGGCATCAAGACGCCGGTGGGCGTGAAGCTGCTCGGCGACGACCTGACCCAGCTCTCCGCCATCGGCACCGAGATCGAGGGGCTCCTGCGGGGCCTGCCCGACACCCGCAGCGTCTACTCGGAGCGGGTGGTCGGCGGGAACTACCTCGACGTCGACATCGACCGAGAGAAGGCGGCTCGCTTCGGCCTCACCGTCGCCGACGTGCAGGAGGTCGTCGCCTCGGCCATCGGCGGGATGAACGTCACCTACACCGTCGAGGGCCTCGAGCGATACCCGGTGAACCTGCGCTACCCCCGAGAGCTGCGCAGCGACCTCTCGGCCCTGCGCGAGCTGGCCGTGCCCACCCCGATGGGGCACGCCGTCCCCCTGGGCTCGGTCGCGACCCTCTCCACCCGGAAGGGGCCGCCGGCGATCAAGAGCGAGAATGCCCGGCGCACCGCCTGGATCTTCGTCGATCTGAAGACCTCGGACGTCGGCGGCTACGTGAAGGAGGCCCGGGAGCTCGTCCGCAAGGAGATCGATCTCCCCGACGGGGTCTCGATCCAGTGGTCGGGGCAGTTCGAGTACATGGAGCACGCGAAGGAGACCCTCTCCGGGGTCATCCCCCTCACCCTCGCGATCATCTTCCTCTTGCTCTACCTGCACTTCCGCTCGATCACCGAGTCGCTGATCGTCATGGCCACCCTGCCCTTCGCGCTGATCGGCGGCATCTGGCTGATGTGGCTGCTGGACTTCAACCTCTCGGTCGCCGTCGGGGTCGGCTTCATCGCCCTGGCCGGCCTCGCCGCCGAGACCGGGGTGGTCATGCTGGTCTACCTCGACGAGGCCTTCACCCGCTGGAAGCGCGAGGGGCGCCTGAAGACCCTGGCCGATCTCTCCGGCCCCATCCTCGAGGGCGCCGTCGACCGGGTCCGCCCCAAGCTGATGACCGTCGCCACCACCCTCATCGGCCTCTTGCCGGTGATGTTCGGCACCGAGACCGGCACCCGGGTGATGAAGCGCATCGCCGCCCCCATGGTGGGCGGCCTCGTCTCCTCCACCATCCTGACCCTGATCATCCTTCCGGCCATCTACCTCCTCTGGAAGCGCCTCACCGAGCGCAAGGAGCTCTCATGAAGACCCTGAAGACCCTCTCCCTCTCCCTCTTCGCCACCACCCTCCTCCTCGCCTGCTCGAGCCCGGCCCTCGCCGGCGGCTCGAAGTTCGACGAGGGGATGAAGCCCATCCTCGAGCACTACCTGAAGGCCCAGGAGGCCCTCGCCGGCGACACCACCGAGGGCGTCCAGGACGCCGGGAAGAAGATCGCGAAGCTGGCGAAGAAGCTCGACGCCAAGAGCGTCACCGGCGAGCACAAGGAGCACTTCGCCAAGCTGCCGGAGAAGATCCTCGCCGGCGCCGAGGCCCTCACCGGGGCCGACACGATCGAGGCCCAGCGCGACGCCTTCAAGAAGCTCTCCCGGCCGATCTCGATGTGGACCGAGATGGCGAAGCCCGCGGGGGTCTCGGTCGTCTTCTGCTCGATGGCCAAGGGCAGCTGGGTCCAGTCGGGCGAGGACATCCGCAACCCCTACTACGGGGCGAAGATGCTGGCCTGCGGCGAGGTGATCTCGGGGGCCCCGGCGAAGGGGCACAGCCACGAGGAGATGAGCAAGAAGAAGTAGCGGTCTTGCATTCGGGGGCCGCTCGGACTTGGGTGGGGGCATGCGGGATCCAGGAAGAGCCGTGGACGTGGACGTGCACGTGCACGTGTACGTGTACGGGGTAGTTCTCCTGCTCGCGCTCGGCTCGGCCCGAGTCGCGCACGCCGCCTACCCGACCCCCGCCCGGGGTGAGGAGGCGATGGTCGTCACGGCCCGCCCCGAGGCGACCCGCGCCGCCCTGCAGATCCTGAAGGCCGGCGGCAACGCGGTGGACGCCGCGGTCTGCGCGGCCCTCGTCCTCGGGGTGGTCGAGCCCTACTCCTCGGGGATCGGGGGGGGCGGCTTCCTGCTCCTCCACCGTCCGGGCGAGGAGGCCACCGTCGCCCTCGACTTCCGGGAGAAGGCGCCCGCCGCGGCCACCCGGGACATGTACCTGAAGGAGGGCGAGGTCGTCCCCGGGCTCTCCCGGGAGGGCTGGCTCTCGGTGGCCACCCCGGGTCAGGTCGCCGGGCTGCTCCTGGCCCTGGAGAAGTGGGGCAAGCTGCCGCGCGCGAAGGTGATGGCGCCGGCGATCCGCCTGGCCCGCCAGGGCTTCCCGGTCTCACCCCGCTACCAGCACCTGGCCGGCAAGTCGCTGGAGAAGCTGCGGAAGGATCCGGAGGCCGCGCGGATCTTCCTGACGCGCGGGGAGGACGGCGCCTGGCAGGTGCCGCCCCTGGGCCACGTGGTGAAGCAGCCCGACCTCGCCCGCACCCTCCAGCGGATCGCGAAGCAGGGGAGCAAGGGCTTCTACGCCGGGCCGGTGGCCCGGGCGATCGAGGCGAGCGCGAAGGAAGGCGGCGGCATCCTGACGGCGAAGGACCTCGCGGCCTACGCGCCCACCGAGCGCGCGCCGGTGGTGGGCCGCTACCGGGGCTTCGAGATCCACTCCATGCCCCCGCCCTCCTCCGGAGGGGTGATCCTGCTGGAGCTCCTCCAGATCCTCGAGGGCCACGACCCGAAGGCCCGGGGCTGGCGCTCGCCCGCCACCCTGCACCTGATGGCCGAGGCCATGCGCCGGGCCTTCGCCGACCGGAACACCCAGCTGGGCGATCCGGCCTTCGTCGAGAACCCGATCGACACCCTCCTCGACCCTTCTTACGCGGCCAGGCAGCGGGCGAGCATCGATCCCGCGAAGGCGAGCCGCTCGGATCAGGTGAAGCCCCTGGCCCCGGAGGGCGCCAGCGGGGAGAGCGGGACCCACACCTCGCACCTCTCGGTCGTCGACGCCACGGGCAACGCCGTCGCGCTGACCACCACGGTGAACTACCTCTTCGGCGCCGGGGTGGTGGCGAAGGGCACCGGCGTGCTGATGAACGACGAGATGGACGACTTCGCGGCGGCGCCCGGCGCCCCCAACGTCTTCGGCCTGGTGCAGGGCGAGGCGAACGCCGTGGCGCCGAACAAGATCCCCCTCTCCTCGATGAGCCCCACCCTGGTCTTCGAGCCCGGCGAGGGCGGTCGTCGCCTGCGCTGGGTGGTGGGCTCGCCCGGCGGCCCCCGGATCATCACCACCGTCCTGCAGGTGCTGATCGAGGTGATCGACCACGGCAAGGACATCCAGGAGGCGGTGAGCCTGCCGCGCCTGCATCACCAGTGGTACCCGGACCGGATCTTCGTCGAGCCGGGCTTCGAGGCCGCCACCCTCGAGGGGCTGAAGGCCCTGGGCCACACCCTGGAGGAGGGCGAGCCCTGGTCGGCCGCCAACTGCATCGAGGTCGACGAGGCCGGCGTCCGCCACGGCGGCACCGATCCGAGACAGGAGGGCCTCGCCGAGGGCTACTGAGGATCGGGCTTCGAGGGCGCCTCGTCGTAGCCGGGGTGGGCCTCCCGGATCTGCTCGATCAGCGGCTCGTAGCCCCCGGCGGTCGCCACCGCCTGGCGCAGCCGCACGAAGGTGTCGAAGGGCCAGTTCTTGCTGGTGAGGTTGACGATCCAGGCGGGCAGCCAGCCGCCGGTGTCCATCTGCAGCTCGACCTCCACCCAGGTGTTCTCGGCGTCGATCACCCGCGCCTTGAAGGTCGAGAGCAGGAACTTCGCCCGCACCACGCCGTCTCGCTCGGGCTCCTTCGGGTGGACCACCGAGCGCATGATGTCGGTGACCTCCTTCTTCTCGAGGTCGAAGACGTAGGTGTCGGAGAAGACCAGGTCCCGGTTCTGGAAGGGCCATGGCAGGTGGGTCTGGTTGTAGGTGATCTGGTGCTCGAGGTCCTTCTTCTCGACGAAGTGGTTGTCGACGCAGTCGGCCAGCCAGTCGCAGGAGCGCTCGCTGTCCATGTAGACGGCGACCACCCGGTAGAAGTTGCCCTTCACCACCCCGTGGCCCCGCCAGGCCGCGAAGTTCGAGCCCGGCGTGATCCGCCGGAAGCCGGAGATGCCCTCCTTGACGTAGAGCTTCTCCCAGCCGGCCTCCTCCTCCGAGCGGGCGGGCGCAGGCAGCAGGAGGGAGGCGAGCAGCAGCGCCGCCGCCAGAAGGCCAGTGATCTCCCCGATGCGTCGAACCCCCATGGTGCCCATGGTGCGAGCAAGCCCGTCACCATTGCAAGACCCCGGACGCTGTGCTGTTGATCAGGGGTCCGTGGAGCCGCCGCAAGAAGGCCCACTTCCAAGGGGGAATCGATGCACCTCGCGCTTCGCCGCCTGCTCTCCTGCGCTGCCCTCACCTCGGCCCTCGCGCTGACCGGCTGCCCGAAGGGGCCGGTCGAGGTGCTCTTCGAGCAGCCCCTGGGCTCCCCGAGCCACTCGACGCCCGCGCTGGGCAAGAAGGCCATCGCCTTCGGCACCGAGTCGGGGAACGTCTTCTACTACGGGCGCGACGGCCGCTTCCTGGCGAAGTTCCAGGCCATCAAGGAGGTGGTGGGCGCCCCGGCCTACGACGAGGAGACCGACACCTTCGTCTTCGGCTCGACCTCCTACGTCTTCTACGCCACCTCGGGGCTGGGCAAGCAGCGCTGGAGCGTGGCGACCCGGGACCGGATCAAGGGCGATCCGATCATCGACTCGGGGAGGGTCTACTTCGGCTCCTACGACGACCACTTCTACTGCGTGGACCTCAAGTCCTCCCGCAAGCACTGGATCTTCCCGACCCGGGGTCTGCCGGCCGAGGCCGAGCCCGAGGCCGAGGCGGCCGAGGGAGAGGAGGCCGCCGAGGGGGCCGAGGCCCCGGCGGCGCCCGCCCCGAAGATCGACACCGGCGACTTCAGCTACTCCAAGCCCTTCCTGCACGAGGGCGTCCTCTACGTCGGCAACATGGACGGGCACCTCTACGCCCTCGACGCCAAGAGCGGCGAGATGAAGTGGCGCTACAAGACCGGGGGCGCGGTGACCTCCTCCCCCTGGGTCGAGGGCGACGTCGTCTACTTCGGCAGCAACGACAACCTGCTGCACGCCATCAAGACCGACGGCAAGACCAAGGTCTTCGAGCACAAGACCGGCGGCTGGGTGAACGCCTCCCCCGTCGTGCACGAGGGCGTCCTCTACTGCGGCAGCGACGACGGCAAGCTCTACGCCCTCGATCCCGCCACCGGCGCGCAGAAGTGGGCCTTCGACACCGGCGGCGAGATCAAGAGCCGGCCCGCCTTCCACGGCGACAAGGTGATCATCACCTCCGGCGCCCGCGCCTCGGGCGCGTGGATCATCAACCGCGCCGACGGCACCCTCTTCCACCGGCACGAGACCGCCGGGAAGGTCGAGTCGGATCCGGTGGTCGAGAACGGGGTGCTCTTCCTCACCACCGGCGACGGCACCTTCCTCGGCCTGAAGCTCCCGGCCGCGGGCTAGAGGGCTACCAGGTGATCGGCGGAGGCTCGGCGGCCTCCGCGAAGGGGCCGGTCGAGAGCTCGTCCCAGAGCGCGTTGTCGGCCAGGTAGGGGTAGGCGAAGAGCACGACCCCCTGGCTGCCGACGCTGCGGGCGTACTCGATGTTGCGGATCATCTCGGCGCCGGTGGGGTCGGCCTCGGAGGAGCGGCCCAGGACGTGGACCCCCATGTAGACGTGGCGGCTCCCCACGTGGGCCAGGTGATCGTCGGCCAGGGTGGCGAAGGAGGGGTCGGAGTCGATGCGCATGTAGTTCATCGGCACGATCGCGTCGACGATCCCCTCGGCCAGCCAGGCGTGGCTGTCCTGGTAGTAGTCGCGGCGGCCCCGCGAGCCGGTGACGGCCAGGTCGTTGTTGTGCCAGACGGCGGCGGTGAGCTTCACGCCGGGGTGGCCGCGGGTGATGGCCCAGGCGCCCCGGACGATCTCGGCGACCTGATCGCGCTGCCAGTCCTCCCAGGTCAGGGAGGCGTCGGCGGCCTGCGCGGTGGCGAAGGCCTGCTCGCTCGCGGCGTCGTGGGAGAAGGTCCGGCCGTAGTAGCGGATGTAGTCGAGGTGGAGGCCGTCCACGTCGTAGGAGGAGAGGAGGTCCTCCATCACCGCGAGGAGGTGAGCCCGGGCGGCGGGGATGCCGGGGGAGAGGCAGAGGTAGCCGGTGTCGCCCAGGGTCTGGGCCCGCCCGCCCTCGTCGACCATCAGCCAGTCGGGGTGGTCGAGGAGGACGTGACGGGGCGTGCTCTCGGGGGGCGCGGTCGCGCCGGTCCAGACCGGGACGGTGTTGATCCAGGCGTGCAGCTCGAGGCCGTGGGTGCGCGCCGCCGCCAGCGCGGTGGCCAGGGGATCCCAGCCCGGATCCTGGCCCAGGGTGCCGGAGAGCTCGGAGGCCCAGGGCTCGACGTTGGAGTGGTAGTAGGCGTCGGCCCGGCCCCGCACCTGGAAGAAGATCGTGTTGAAGCCCGCGTCCTTCGCCTCGCCCATGATGCGCTCGACGTCGGCGGCGCTCCCGTAGTTCCAGCGGGTGACCCAGAGGCCCCGCAGCTCCTTGGGCAGGCCGGCGGTGACGGTCAGGGGCGCGCTGCCCACCACCGTGCCCACGGTGGCGGTGACGGTGGCCGCGCCGGCGCGGGCGGCGGTGAGGCTGCCGCTGCTGGTGATGCCGCCGATCTCACCGGGCTGGACGGCCCAGTCGACCGAGGTGGAGATCACCAGATCCTCGCCGCTGGAGAAGTGACCGGTCGCGGTCAGGGCCACGCTCTGGCCCACCTCGAGCACGATCGGCGAGGGCGTGAGGGCGATGGACTCGAGGATCGTGGTGGGCGAGAGGGGCTGGCAGCGGCAGGCGGCCTCGTCGTAGGTGCCCCGCTCGCAGGTGGCGTCGTCCGCCGCGCAGGCGGGGGAGCAGGGCAGCGCCGGCGGCGCACAGACGCAGGTGCTCCCCTCGCAGATCCGGCCCTCACCACAGCCGCCGCAGGCGTCGGGGGGGCCGACCACCCCACCGTCACAGGCGGCGCCGGCGAGGAGGGCGAGGGTGAAGCCGAGGAGGGAGGCCTTCAGGATCGATCGCGTCATCGAGGGGCAGCTTGCCCTCTCGCGACGCGGAGCGCTACTCGACGGTCAAGGTGGTGAAGGTCGAGCCGTCGACGGTCACCTCGTAGCTGCCCGCGGCCAGACCCTCGGGGAAGGCCAGGGAGGCGACGAAGCTCATCCCCGCCGCGTTGCAGTCCCGGGCGCAGTTGGCGCTCTCGGTGCGCAGGGCCAGCACGCTGCCGCTCACCTCACCGAAGAGGCTCGGCGGGTCCCAGCACCCCTGCGGCAGGGAGCCGTAGACCGAGACGTCGAGGGGCTGACCGGCCAGGGCATCGACGTAGGCGAGGTCGGTGGTGATCAGCACCTGCTCCACCGAGCCGGCCGGGAGGGGCACCGGGGCGCAGGTTCCCGCCGCCACCACCTCGAGGGGCCAGGTGCGGGGGTCGCCCGCCACGGTGAGGGTCCAGCTGCCCACCGGCAGGCCCTCGACGAGGGTCTCCGCCCGCACCGGCGCGCTGGTCTGCAGCGGGGCGCAGGTGGCGCTGCACTCGCGCACCACCGGATCGATGACGATGGTCACCGAGGAGGCGTCGACGGCGATGGTGTCCACCGCGGCGCACTCGCTGGGCAGGGCGCCCTCGAGCGCGACGGCGAAGGTGGTGTGCTCCTCCACCCGGGCGGGGGCCTCGAGGGAGAGGACCTCCAGGGTGGAGAGGCGGCAGCTGGAGGTGGGGACCACCTCGACGGTGCCGAAGCTCTGTCCGTTGATCACCACCCGCCAGGAGCCCTCGGCGGGGAAGGTCAGCGGGATGCGCTGGAAGAAGGGCTGGGGTCCCTCGGGGCAGGCTGCCGGGTCGTAGGCGGTGAGCACGCAGCCCTCGGCGGCGATCTCGACCTGCACGACGTCGCCGGTGACGCCGATCGTGGGGGAGAGCAGCTGATCGCACCAGGAGGGCAGGCTGCCGGAGACGGTCAGCTCGGCGCCACCGAGGAGGTGGGTCGCCGGCGGGAGGGTGACGGTGCCGAGGGTGACCTGCGGGCTCTCCTGGCAGAGCGGCGGACCGGAGCCCGCGCCGATCACCGCGACGGTCTCCTCGAGGCGGTCGTTCACCCGCACGGTGTAGAGGCCGGGCTCGAGCGCGGCCAGGGTGGTCTGAGCCTCGAAGGAGCTCGGGGGCAGGTCGCAGTCGCCCAGAGGGCGGAAGGACCAGGCGGTGAGGTCGATCCGCGTGGAGGCGTAAGCGGTCTCGAAGCGCTCGAAGGTGGTGCAGCCGTCGGGGTGCTCACCGCGCACGGTGACGGTGAAGGACTCCCCGGGCTGGACCTGGGGGGGCACCGAGAGCTCGGTGACGCCGGCCAGGATCAGCTCGCCCAGCCCGCCGCCGCCCCGGTTCAGGGAGGCCTCGTCGGAGGCCGCCAGCCAGCACCCGGAGAGCGGGAGCAGGAGGCAGAGGGCCAGGCTGGCGAAGGTGGGTCGAGACATCATCACCTCGTCTCTAGATAGCAAGCGCCGTACCGGCCGGCCGCGCTAGCGGCATGGGCTTCAAGCCCCCGGGATCCGGAGGTTTTCTTCGAGGGGTCGGGAAAGGTGGGAGGCATCGGGATCACGAAAATCCGTCGGATCGCTCTAGAAGCGAGAGGCCAGGCCGGCCTGGAGGAGGAGGCGGCGGAAGGGGAGGACCTCGCCGGAGAGCTCGTTGGCGTAGAGCTGGGCCTTGAAGACCAGGGAGAAGGTCTTCCCCAGCATCTGGGAGAAGCGCAGGGTGAGGGCGTTCTGCTGCTCGGACTCGTCCCCCTGGAGGGAGAGCCCCCGCAGGACGTTCCCCTCGGGGTAGTGGGAGCTCTGCACCGCCACGTTGAGCACCAGGTTGGTGCCCGGCCGGAGGTTCCAGGCCAGGGAGGCGTCGAGGCGCAGGCGCCAGGCGTCGAGGCCGTAGCTGTTGTTGAAGGTGCGGGAGACGGCGCCGTTCACCGAGACCATCACCCGGCTGCGGTAGCTCCAGCCCAGGCGCAGGGTGGGCGCCCACTCCCGGCGCGGGGTGTCGGGGTCGGCCAGCACCACGGTGCCCGAGCCCGAGGGCACCAGCTGCCAGGTCACCGAGTCGGGGTGGTAGAGCCGGTAGGCCAGATCGGCGTGGGCCGCCAGGGCGTGGCGCAGGGAGATCCGCCAGCGCAGGTCGAGGGAGGTGCGCGGCGCGAGGAAGGAGAACTGCCGGCTGGGCTTGTAGTCCAAGGCCATGGCGCCGAGCCGCCAGCTCGAGCTGACGGCCTCGCTGGCGCGCAGGTCGAGGCCGGCCTCCAGGTTGGCGGCCCGGTAGTCCCGGGCGTTGCAGCGGGTGGTCTCGGTGGCGATCGAGCCCTGGGTGGTGCAGGCCAGCTCGGTGCCGAGGACGTCGTCGGGATCGTCTCCGCGCTGCAGCTTGTCCTGGTAGCTGCCGCTCACCGCCAGAACCGTGCGGCGGGAGAGCAGGTGGTCGTGAGAGAGGCGCAGCCGGCCGGCGAGCATGTTCTCCGCCGGCGTCAGCCAGAAGAGCTTGCCGCCGATCTCCAGCTCGGCGCGCAGCAGGTGACCGGGCCGGGCCATCGCCCACTCACTCGAGCCGAAGAGGTAGGCCATCAGATCCGGCGAGAGCAGGAGCGTGGCCGTGTCGGAGGACGCCCGCCGGGCGTTCGAGTCGAAGCCCAGCTCGAAGTTCAAGGCGCTCTTGCGGCTCGTCTTCCAGGAGGGCGCCTTCGCCTCCCCTGCAGCCTCACCCTCTGCCGGCGCGGCCTGGCTCGCGCCCGGCACGAGCGCGAGCGCGAGGAGCAGCACCACCAGGTGGAGAGCCGCCCGCTGCACCTAACCCGCCAGGAGCCCGTCGAGTGCCTGGACCAGGTCACCCTCACCGAGGTCGATGCGCAACACCCGCTTCCCGCGGTCGGCCAGCGCCTGGAAGTCGCCCCGCGCCTGGGCCGCGAAGAGGGTGCCGAAGTCGTAGGCGGCGCCGGGCACCGCGAAGCTCGCCGCGGGGGTGTGGGTGAGCTGGAGGAAGAGCCCGGTGTCGGGGCCGCCCTTGTGGAGCTGCCCGGAGGAGTGGAGGAAGCGCGGGCCGAAGCCCGAGGTGGTGGCGAGCCCCGAGCGCCGGGCCAGCCGCGCGCGCAGGCGAGCGAGGGCGGCCTCGGTCTCCTCGCGCATGGGCAGGAAGGCCTGGAGGCAGAGGTAGTCGCCCGCCTTGCCCCGCTCGAGGTGAGCGGCGAGGACCTGATCGACGGTCGTGACCTCGCCGGGCTCGAAGGCGGCGTCGGCGTCCAGGCGCAGGCCCTCGACGAGGTGCTCGGTCCGGCTCGCCGGCAGCGCCCCCTCGGCCTCGAAGACCTCGAGGAGCTCGCCGGTGCGGCTCTTGGCCTCCTTCACGTTCGGCTCGTCGAAGGGGTTCACCTCGAGGAGCGCCCCGGTCAGGGCCGTGGCCATCTCCCAGAGGAAGAAGGCGCCCCCGATCGACTCGAGCTCGGGCAGGTGGATCCGCAGCAGGGGCGCGCCCTCGGGCACGCCCTCCAGGGCAGCGCGGCGGGTCGTGCCCACGTCGAGGTGGACGTAGAGGCGATCGTCGCCCCGGGGGAGGCCCGCCGGCTCGAGGTCGACGGGGACGACGCCCTTGCCCTCCTTGCCGGTGGACTCGGCGACGAGCTGCTCGATCCACGCGCCGAGGCTCGTCAGCGGCTCCTCGGTCAGGAGGGTGAGCTTGTCCCTCCCCTCGGCGACGGCCGCGGCCATCGCGGCGGCGAGGCGGGCGGCGGGGCTCTCCTCGGGATCGACGCCGGGGCCGTCGGCCTCGGCCTGCGCTCGGGCGCCGGCCAGCAGCGCGTCGAGGGGGAGGCCGAGGAGCGCGGCCGGCAGGAGGCCGAAGTGCGAGAGGGCCGAGAAGCGCCCGCCGATGTCGGCGGGGTTCAGCAGGGTCGCGGCGAAGCCCTCCTCCCGCGCCCACCCCTCGAGCTGCGAGCCGGGATCGGTGATGGCCACGAAGGCCTCACCCTTCCCGACGCGCTCGAGGAAGAAGCGGTAGAGGGAGAGGGTCTCGATGGTGCCGCCGGACTTCGAGGCGACCAGGAAGCGCGTGCGCGCCGGATCGATCTGCTCGAGGAGCGCCGCGATGGCGTCCGGGTCGGTGCTGTCGAGGACGTGGAGCGGCTTCCCCTGCGCTTGATGACCGAAGCTGCGGGCGAGCACCTCCGGGCAGAGGGACGAGCCGCCCATCCCCAGGAGCACCACCCGATCGACCCCCTCGAGGAGGCGGGCGGTGACCTCGGCGAGCTCGCCCATCCTCTCCGAGAACCCGGCCGGCGCGTCGAGCCAGCCCAGCCGGCTGTCGATCGAGGCCTTGGCCGCAGGATCGCCCTCCTTCCAGAGGGTGCTGTCGCGCCCCCAGACGCGCTCGAGCGCCCGCTTCGAGCGCAAGGTCCCCAGCACCGACCCCAGGGTCGGCAGCCCCTCCACCTCGACCGTGACCGTCATCGCCTACCTCGTGCGCTGCGTGATCTCGTCGCGCCTCACGTAGCCCTTCTCCTCGAGGAGCTCCATGATGGCCCGCAGGATGATCTGACTCTTCTCGACGTTGCCCTGCACCTTCTCCACCCGCTCCCGCTCGGCCGGCGAGAGCGCCCGGATGGCGAAGAGATCGTCGATGCTGGTGGAGGCCGAGCCGAAGTCGGCGACGGGCGGCGGCGGCCGCTGCGGCGGGCCGGGCAGGGGCGGCCCCGGGGGTCCGCCTCCCTGCGCGGCGACCTGCGCGTCGTGCTGCGCCTTCAGGTCCTTCAGGCTGGTCATCACCGTGTTGCCCGACATGTCGGTGATCTTGAACTCGTCGCCGGAGGCCTGGCCCATCGAGGGATCGGTCTCGAGGTCACCCTCGGGGATCCACTCCCCGCGGTAGTGCCGCCGGATGGCCCGCCGGATCTCCTCCACGCCGGCCACCAGGGTCTTCACCCGGCAGCCGCACTGCCGGATCAGTCCGTCGATGAAGATGATGTCGGTGGGATCGGTGACGGCCACCGTCACCGTCCGGCTGTGCTCGTCGTACTCGGTGGGGAAGCAGATGTTCTCCCAGCAGAAGGCGTCCGGCAGGCGCGCCAGGGCGGTGCCGTCGGGGTTCGCCTTGTCGAGGTTGGCCACCGGCAGCTGGGTCACGCGGGCGATGGCGGCCACCAGGGTCCGCTCGGGGATCATCCGGGTCTCGATCAGGATGTGCTCCACCCGGCCGCCGTGGAGCTGCTGCTGGCCCCTCGCGCTCTCGATCTGGTCGAACTCGAGGTCCCCGGACTTCAGGAGGAGGTCGACGAGATCGCTCATGCTTCTCTCCCTTCTCGAACCAGACGCAGCCGCTCGCCCCCGGACTCGGGCTCCTCGTGGTCGATGAGGTAGTTCCCGGTGAAGCAGCCGTCGCAGTACATCTCACCCGAGTCCTGCGCCGCCTCGTGCAGCCCCTGCTGGGAGAGGTAGCCGAGGGTGTCGGCGGTGACGTAGCGGGCGATCTCCTCCACGCTGTGGGAGGCGGCGATCAGCTCCTGCTTGGTCGGGGTGTCGATGCCGAAGTAGCAGGGATCGGTCGTCGGCGGGCTGGCGATGCGCAGGTGCACCTCGCGGGCGCCGGCGTTCCGCAGCATCGCGACGATCTTCCGGCTGGTGGTGCCCCGCACCACCGAGTCGTCCACGACCACCACCCGCTTGCCGGCGAGGGCGGCGCGCACCGGGGAGAGCTTGAGCTTCACCCCGAAGTTGCGGATCGACTGCGCCGGCTCGATGAAGGTGCGGCCGACGTAGTGGGAGCGGACCAGCCCCAGGTCGAAGGGCACCCCCGACTCCTCGCTGTAGCCGATCGCCGCCGGGACCCCCGAGTCGGGGACCGGGATGACCAGGTCCGCCTCGACGGGGTGCTCGCGGGCGAGGCTGCGGCCCATGGCCTTGCGGGCCTGCCAGACGCTGCGGCCGAAGATCATGGAGTCGGGCCGGGAGAAGTAGACCAGCTCGAAGATGCAGTGGCCCTTGCGCGTCGCCCGCAGGTGGTCGGGCCGGATCGAGCGCAGCCCCCCCCTGTCGATGACCACGATCTCGCCGGGCTGCACCTCGCGGATCAGCTCGGCCTCGATCAGGTCGAGGGCGCAGGTCTCGCTGGCCAGGACGTAAGTGCCCCCCACCCGGCCGAGCACGAGGGGCCGGAAGCCGAGGGGGTCGCGGGCGCCGATGAGGACCTCCCGGGAGAGGAAGAGGAGGGAGTAGGCCCCCTCGACCTGCCGCAGGGCCTCCTCGACACGCTCCTCCAGGCTGCCGGCCCGGGAGCGGGCGATGAGGTGCATCAGCACCTCGGTGTCCATGGTCGACTGGAAGATCGAGCCCTGGGTCTCCAGGTCCCGCCGCAGCTTCCGGGCGTTGACCAGGTTGCCGTTGTGGGCCACCGCCAGCGCGCCGCCGGAGTAGTCCACCATGAAGGGCTGGGCGTTCTTCAGCTGCGACTCGCCCGCCGTGCTGTAGCGCACGTGCCCGATCGCCGCCTCGCCCTTGAGCCGGTCGAGGGTCTCGGCGCTGAAGACGTCGGCGACCAGGCCCATCCCCCGGTGGCCCAGGATCTGGCCGTTGCTCGCGGCGACGATGCCGGCGGACTCCTGCCCCCGGTGCTGGAGGGCGTGGATGCCCAGGTAGGTGAGCTTCGAGGCCTCGGGGTTGCCGAAGACGCCGAAGACGCCGCAGCGATCGCGGAAGGCGGCGCCCTCGTCCCAGTTCTCGCTCGGGCCCCGCTCACGCACGTCGACTGGCTTGCCGTGGTCGCTCATACCGAAGCCCTCATGTTCCTACTTCTTCCCGCGCTTCGCCAGCAGATCCCCCAGCGAGGTGCCGAAGGAGCCGCCGCCCTGCTTCTGCTGGAAGGTCTGCCACTCGGCGCGATCCTTGGCGCGCTCGAGCTCGTTCACCGAGAGCCGGATCCGCCCCTTGCTCTCGTCGACCTCGATGACCGCGACCTCCAGCTCGGCGCCCACCGGGTAGACCTCCTCGAGGGAGCGCTTCGAGGAGCGGTCGCCGGGCAGCTCCTTGCCGGGGACCAGCCCGCGGTGGCCGGCGAACTTCACCAGCAGGCCGTAGGACTCGATGCGGTCGACCACGGCGGTGAAGGTGTCCCCCACCCGCGGCAGGGCGCCGGGCGCCTGCCTCGCCTCGCGCATGGAGAGCGCGATGCGCCGGCGCTCGGGGTCGACCTCGATGACCCGCACGTCGACCCGCTGCCCCTCCTCGACCACCTCCTTGGGGTGGTTGATCCGCCGGTCGGAGAGCTCGGAGACGTGCACCAGCCCCTCCATGCCGCCGCCGAGGGCGACGAAGGCCCCGAAGGGCTGGAGGCGGGTGACCGTGCCCTGCAGCTCGAGCCCGGGCGGCAGCTGCTCGACGACGCTGTCCCAGGGGTCGGCCTCGAGGGCCTTGAGCGAGAGCCCGATGCGCTCGGCCTCGCGGTCGACGGTGACGACCTGCACCTTCACCGCCTGGCCCACCTTCAGCAGGCTGCCGGGATCTTCGATGCGCTCGTGGGAGAGCTCGGAGACGTGGATCAGGCCGTCGACCCCGCCGAGGTTCACGAAGGCGCCGAAGGCGGCGATGCGGCTGACCTCGCCCTCGAGGATCTGTCCGGGCTCGAGGCGCTCCCAGAGGCCGGCCGCGGCCTCGGCCCGCTCGGCCTCGAGCAGCACCCGGCGCGAGACCAGGATGTCGCGGCCGCTCATCTTGAGGATCCTGAACTCGAGCTTCTGGCCCACGTAGACGGAAGGGTCCTCGCAGTAGTCGAGCTGGATCTGGCTGATCTGGCAGAAGGCCCGCTTGCCAGCGACCTTCACCTCGAGGCCGCCCTTGTTCACGCCGGTGACCACGCCCTCCACCGGCAGGCCCGCCTCGAAGATCTGCCGCAGGGCCTCGTCCGAGCCGGACTCGGGTCGCACCCGCCGGGAGAGGCGCACGCCGTCGTCGACCGCCGAGACGAAGGCGTCGAGCTCGTCGCCGACCTTCACCGTGAGCTGGCCCTCGTCGTCCATCAGCTCGGCGGCCTCGATGACCCCCTCGGTCTTGGCGCCGAGATCGACGATCACCCACTCGGAGGAGATGGAGACCACCATGCCGGTGATCTTCTCTCCCAGGCGGGGTTGCCGGCCGATGGGCCGCTCGGCGAGGGACTGTTCGAGCAGGGCTTCGAAGCTCTCTTCGTGATCGCTCATGAGGCCCGCACTCCTATCACGACGGGCCGAAAAAGGTGCCGGGGGTACCACCCCCAATGGTGGCACCCCCGGCGTGGTGGCCCTGAAGCGGGCCGGTGGAGACGGGTCGGACCTAGCGGCGGCGCCGCGGGCGCAGGAGGCCGATGGCTCCGAAGATCAGGGCCAGCGCCAGGGCGGCGCCGGGGCCGGAGGTCGAGGTGGCGTCGGCGGAGCAGGCCATCACCATGTCGTCGCCCATCCACATGCCGCCCCAGACCCGCTCGTCGGTCCACTCGCAGGCGTAGCGGGCGGTCTCCTCGTTGCCGAGGGCGACGCTGGCGGTGGTCCGGGGCTGGTCGCGGTCGCTGACGTCGAGGCTGCGCAGCTCGAGGTCGGTGAGGGCCAGCAGCTGCCCGCCCGCGGCGAAGCTGCGGCGGATGGCGCCCTCGGCCACGACGGAGCCGCGCACCCGCAGCTGGTCCCCGTTGAGGTCGACCAGGTGGAGGGCCGGCAGGCAGGCCCAGTCCCCGCTGCCCTCGACGTAGGTCTCGGTGGCGGTGGGGATGGCGATGAGGGGCAGGGAGCCCTCTCCCAGCGCGCCCTGCTCCAGGATCTGGGCGCCGCGGAAGTCGCCGATGGCCTCGGACTGGCTCGCGCCGTCTCCGAACTCGACGGTCGCGAGCTGGGCGGGCCGCGAGGGCTCGGTCACGTCGAAGAGGGAGACGGCGATGCCCATCGAGGGGCCGCGTCCCACGGTCAGCAGGCGGCCACCCTCGCGGGGGAAGATGAAGTCGGACCAGCCCGGGATCTCCAGCTCGCCCATGATGCTCGGGCGGGTGGGGTCGGAGAGGTCGATGACCCAGAGGGGATCGACCTGCTGCCAGGTGACGACGTAGGCGCGCTCGCCCACGAAGCGGGTGGCGTGGAGGTTCTCGCCCTCGGCGAGGCCCTCGAGAGTGCCGACGACCTGGAGGTGGTCGGGGCGGCTGGCGTCGATGACGTGCAGGCTGCTGGACCAGGCGGACTCGTCGAAGGTGACGATGCGGAAGGTCTGCTGGTGGGCGTCCATGTGGAAGCGGCCCTGGGGGCTGCCGGGGAGGCGCACCGAGCCCCGCTCGCGGATCTGGCCGTCGAGGCGGGAGATGTCGATGAAGGTCACGAGGGTCTCGGGGGCCCAGCCCGAGTCGTTCTCGGGGGCGGTGGCGCGGGCGACGTAGAGGACCTGGTCGTTCAGGAAGATCTCGCGGCTCTCGCCGGGCAGCTCCACCTGGCCGGCCAGCCGCGGCTCGCGGGGGTCGGCGAGGTCCAGTGAGAAGGCGAAGGTGCGGTCGCGGTCGCTCTCGCCGGTGACGGCGTAGAGGACGTCGCCCCGCAGGCGGGTGTCGGTGAGGCGGCCGGCCAGGCAGGTCCGGCTCTCGACCTCGAGCGCGTCACCGCGGTCGCTGAGCACCACGATCTCGCTGCCCTGGTACGAGGCGGGCATCCCCTCGGGGGCGATGCAGCCGATGCTGGCCTGCTCGAGGACCACCACGAGCTTTCCGTCGTGGGCGTAGAGCTCGCCGGCCGGCCCGAAGATCTCCTGGTGGGCGCGGATCATCGGCACCTGGGGATCGGAGAGGTCGAGGGCGTAGATCCCGGCGGTCTCGTTGTAGACGTAGAGCTGATCCGCCACGAGC
The DNA here is from genome assembly GCA_029210625.1 of Deltaproteobacteria bacterium. Taxonomy (NCBI): domain Bacteria; kingdom Pseudomonadati; phylum Myxococcota; class Myxococcia; species Deltaproteobacteria bacterium. Next base: position 112,482 of record JARGFU010000004.1, read on the forward strand.
CGGTAGAGATCCGACTCCAGGATCTCCTTGATCGGGCGGGTGCCCCGGGGCTCCTCCCCCTCGGAGGGGGTATCCCGGGCGACGCCGGTATCGTTGACGCCGGACTTCGCGTCGGCACAGCCCGTGGTGAGGGCGAAGAGGCTCGCGAGGAGCGGGGTGAGCAGCCGGATCGTCGTGGACTTCATGGTCTTCCTCCTGGTCCCATGGGACATCGTTGTCACTCGGGTCAGCGGAGAGAGCAAACACCGATCCAGATCTGGCTAACAACAAATACATGTACTTACAGACCGTATGTCGCGATACCTGGTGACAACTGTGTCATACCCGCCCTCCGGGACCACGAATTCCCGAGCTGCTCACGGGGCTGTAGCTGAGGGCTGATAGCTGATAGCTGACAGCCTTCGACGATGAAGTCCCTCCCCCGCCGCCTCGGCCTCGGCGCCGGCCTCCTCCTCTTCGCCTACCTGGTGGGCTCCCTCGACTGGCGGGGGGAGGTCCCCGACACGCCACCGGTCCTGGAGCGGGTGGAGAGCCGGAGCCGCCTGCGCGCGGGGGTGGCGAGCGTGGACTTCACCCCGGACCACCCGGTGCCCCTCGGCGGCTTCGCCCGCCGGGACGGCGCCTTCACCGAGGTCCTCGATCCGGTGAAGGCCCGGGCCCTCGTCTTCTCGGCCGGCTCGCTGGATCTGGCCCTGGTCTCCCTCGACCTCCTGCTGATCCCCGACACCCTGGCCGCCCGGATCGCCTCCGACGCCCAGGGGGCGGGCATCGACCGGGTGATCGTCACCGCGACCCACACCCACGGAGCCCCGGGGGGCTACTGGGACAACCTGGTCGCGCGCTTCGGGGGCCTCGGCAGCCACGACCCCGAGCTCGAGCAGGCCATCGCCGACGCCGCGGGCACCGCCCTGCGCGCCGCCCGGGGCAAGCTCGAGGAGGTCGAGCTCACCCTCCGGGAGGGCGAGGGCCCCGAGCTCTGCCGCAGCCGGGTCGAGGGCCGCGCCCCCGACCGCCGCCTCACCCTCCTCACCCTCCGCCGGATAAGTGCCAGCCACTTGGCAGAAGACGCTCCCGAGGGCGGAAGCGAGCGAAGGCGGCGCCCAGCCGGCGAAGCGGAAGCGGTCCCGGGAGAAACCTCGCTGGAGCCGGGGGCTCGGGGGAGCGGACGCTCCCCCGCTCGAGAGGTATTGGCGCGGGTGGTGGTCTTCGCCTGCCACCCGACGGTCCTCGGGCACACCGACCGCCGGCTCTCGGCCGAGTGGCCCGGGGCCCTGGCGGCGGCCCTGGAGGGCACGACCCTGCTCCTCCAGGGCAGCCAGGGCGAGGTCACCCACGGCGAGGTGCCCGGGGTCGAGGCGGACGCTCCCCGGGAGGAGAAGATGCGAGCCCTCGGCGCGGCCGTCGCCGAGGCGGTGCGCGCCCTGGAGGCCAGCGAGGGCCAGCCGGTGGAGCGGCTCGCCCACACCCGCGCGACCCTCGCCCTGCCCGGCCCGAGCGCCCGGGGCTTCGCGCCCACCGGCCTCGAGGGGATCACCAGCAACCTCCTGATGACCCAGGTGCCGGATCGGGCGACGGTCTCGGTCCTGGAGCTCGGCCCCCTCGACCTGCTCCTGGTCCCCGGCGAGGTGGTCTCTCCCCTGGGCGCCCGCTGGGCCCGGGAGGCCGCCGACCGCCGGGGCGGCCAGGCCCGGGTGGTGAGCCTGGCCGACGGCTACCTCGGCTACCTCGAGACCCCCGAGGCGCTCGAGGCGGGGCTCGGGGAGTCGAAGCGGGCCTTCTTCGGCGCGGACGCCGTGCGGCGCCTCGAGGAGGCGCTCGTCGCGGCTTCGCCGCCTCGCTGATCGATTCGTCTAGCGCGTCACCGCGCTCAAGATCTTCTTCGCCTTCTTCTTGTCCGAGTCGAAGGTGAAGGCGCCGTAGATCTTGAACTTGTTCTCCAGGTCCACGATCTGCGGGGCCATGATCTCCAGGGCCTTGAGCTTGCCCGAGCCGAAGGAGAAGACGTCGAGGACCTGCTTGACCTGGGCCACGGTGTACCAGGCGTGATCGGTGGCGTCGCGCAGCACGTCGAGCTTGCCGCTCTCGAAGTCCTCGGCGCGCACGGCCGCGAGGATCTCGTGGAACTGCGGGCCGTCCATCGCGATCGGGCCGGCGGGCACCGGCGGCGGCAGGGGCTCGGGCGCCGGCATCGGCGGCGGCGGGGCCGCGACGGGGCCGCGGGTGTCGATCCCGGGGGCGGCGCGCAGGTCGTCGATGAGCAGGCGGATCGAGCTGCGCAGCGCGCTCAGATCACCGGAGGCCCGGCGGCAGGCGTTCCGGTCGCCGCCGGCGGTGACGCCCTGCAGGCGGGCGAGCTCCTCGTTGAGGTCGCCGAGGGTGGTCAGCAGCCGGGCCCGGTCGATGATCACCGCGTCACCGTAGCCCTCGATGGTCCGCATCGTCACGTCGGCGCTCTCGCCGGAGGTGGTGACGCTCATCGACATGCCGCCCGCACCCATGTCGATGCGAACGCTCTCGGTCTGGGCCAGGGCCGGGCCGATCGTCAGGGCCGCGAGGAGGGCGAGGGGGCGAAGTGACTGCAGGGACTTCATGGTGGTTCTCCTGATTGGAGGGAGCGGGGTGACCTCGAGGTGTTCCTGGAATAGCAGAGACCCGGCTGGCGGAGGAGGCGGCCCGATCCCGCGTCTCTTGCTCGCAGACGCCCCCCCTTCCGGGGTATTCACCCAGCCCACATGAACCGCACCTCCCCCACCCTGGCCGAGGCCCTCGCCGCCGAGCCCTTCACCCTGGCCCTCGGCTCGGGCTTCTTCGGCTTCTTCGCCCACCTCGGCATGGTGCAGGCCCTGGCCGCCCGGGACCTGAAGCCCCGGCGCCTGGTGGGGGTGAGCGCCGGCGCGATCATCAGCGCGGCCTGGGCCAGCGGGACCCCCCTCTCGAAGGTGGAGGAGACCCTGCTCTCCCTGCGCCGCCAGGACTTCTGGGATCCCTCCCTGGGCCTGGGGCTGCTGCGCGGCCGGCGCTTCCGCCGCCTGCTGGAGGAGACCCTCTCGGCGCCCGACTTCGAGGGCCTGGAGGTCCCGCTGGCGGTCACCACCGTGCGGCCCTTCACCGAGGGCATGACGGTGATCGACTCGGGCGACCTGCCCTCCGCGGTCCACGCCTCCTGCGCCGTGCCCTTCCTCTTCCAGCCGGTGCGCCGCGAGGGCCTGCTGCTCTGGGACGGAGGCGTACGCGAGCGCTCGGGCGCGGCGGCGCTGGCGCCCGATGAGCGCACCCTCTTCCACCACCTCGCCTCGCGCTCCCCCTGGCGGCGCAAGGGCAGCAGGTCGATGGACGTGCCCACCGGCGAGAACCGCTGCGCCCTGGTCATCGAGGGCCTGCCCCGCCTCGGACCCTTCCGGCTCGAGGAGGGCCCCGAGGCGATCTCGCGCGCCCGCGCGGCGACCGAGCGCGCGCTCGATCGGCCCTTCGAGCCGATCGTCCAGGTCTAGGCGACCCTCCTAGTCGAGGCCGAGCCCGTGGGCGAAGCCACTGCCGTGGACCTCCTCGAGGAGCCAGACCGGCAGCTCGATCACCGTCTCGCCGCCGACCGCGAGGGTGAAGGCGCCGGCCTGCGACTCGCCGAGGGAGAGGAAGGGCACCCCGGCCTGGGCCGCGGCGGCCTCGATCGAGGCCTGGTGCTCGGAGAGGCCGGCGACGAGGATCCGGGAGGGCGCCTCGCCGAAGAGGAGGGAGGCGAGCCCCGAGGTGGCGCCCGGCAGGCGCACCGAGAGGCCGACGAGGTCCTCGTCGAACTCGCCCTCCTCGCCGCGCACCGCGGCGTTGCGCCCGGAGAGGCAGAGCTCGGCGAGCGCGACGGCCAGGCCCCCCTCGCTGCAGTCGTGGGCGGTCTCGATGAGGCCGTCGGCGATGAGCTGGCGGACCAGCGCCTGCAGCCGCGCCTCGAGCTCGAGGTCGATGGGCAGGGGCCGGCCGGCGGTCTGCCCGTGGACGTGGTGGAGGAAGAAGCTGCCGCCGAGCCCGCCGACGAAGGGGCCGAGCAGGAGGATCGAGCGGCCCGGGCCTCGCAGCTGGGCGCCCACGCCCTCGACGCCCTCGGGGAGGAGCCCGACCATTCCGATGGTCGGCGTGGGGAAGATGCCCTCGCCCTCGGTCTCGTTGTAGAGGCTGACGTTGCCGCCGGTGACCGGCGTGTCGAGCACCCGGCAGGCGTCGGCGATGCCGTCCACCGCCCGGGCGAACTGCCACATCACCTCGGGCTTCTCGGGGTTGCCGAAGTTCAGGCAGTCGGTGATGGCGAGCGGCTTCGCCCCGACGCAGGAGACGTTGCGGGCGGCCTCGGCGACGGCCTGCCGCCCGCCCTCCTCGGGGTCGAGGTAGGTCAGCCGGGAGTTGCAGTCCACCGAGAGGGCGATGGACTTGTCGGCCTCGACGATCCGGAAGAGGGCGGCGTCCCCCTCCCCGGGCCGGATCTGCCCGCCGAGGCGGACCATGTGATCGTACTGCTCGTAGACCCAGCGCTTGGAGGCCTGGTCGGGGGTGTGGAGGAGGCGCAGGAGCACCTCGCCGGCGTCCTCGAGGGGCGGGAGGCTGGCGGGATCGAAGGCCCAGCGCTCGTCGAGCCAGGCCGGCCGGGCCTGGGGCCGATCGTACCTCGGCGCCTCGTCCGCCAGCGGCGCCGCCGGCAGGTCGGCCACGACCTCGCCGTGGAAGATCACCTCGACCCTTCCTGTGTCGGTGACCTCGCCGACGACCTCGGCGTCGAGGTCCCACTTCTCGAAGATGCGGCGGACCTCGTCCTCCTTCCCCTTCTTGGCCACCATGAGCATCCGCTCCTGGGACTCGGAGAGCATCAGCTCGTAGGGGGTCATCTTCTCCTCGCGCTGCGGCACCCGATCGAGGTCGAGGCGCAGGCCGGTGCCGGCGCGCCCGGCCATCTCGAAGCTCGAGCTGGTGAGCCCCGCGGCGCCCATGTCCTGGATGCCGACGATGCAGTCGGTGGCGAAGAGCTCGAGGCAGGCCTCCAGCAGCAGCTTCTCGGTGAAGGGGTCGCCCACCTGCACGGTGGGGCGCTTCGACTCGCTCTCCTCGTCGAAGGACTCGGAGGCCATGGTGGCGCCGTGGATGCCGTCGCGGCCAGTCTTGGCGCCGACGTAGAGCACGGGGTTGCCCGGCCCGGCGGCGTAGCCGCGGAAGATGCGGTCGGCCCGCAGGAAACCGGCGGTGAAGGCGTTGACCAGGCAGTTGCCGTCGTAGGAGGCGTCGAAGGCCACCTCGCCCCCGACGGTGGGCACGCCCATGCAGTTGCCGTAGCCGCCGATGCCCGCGACCACCCCGGAGACGAGGTGAGGGGTCTTCGGATGATCGGGGCGTCCGAAGCGCAGGGAGTCGAGGTTCGCCACCGGCCGGGCGCCCATGGTGAAGACGTCGCGCAGGATGCCGCCGACCCCGGTCGCCGCGCCCTGGTAGGGCTCGATGTAGGAGGGGTGGTTGTGGCTCTCCATCTTGAAGCAGACGGCCCAGCCGTCGCCGATGTCCACGATGCCGGCGTTCTCGCCCGGCCCCTGGAGCACCTGCGGCCCTTCCGTGGGCAGGCGCTTCAGGTGCACGCGGCTGCTCTTGTAGGAGCAGTGCTCGGACCACATCACCGAGAAGATCCCCAGCTCGGTGTAGGTGGGCAGCCGGCCCAGGATCGCCCGGGCGTTCTCCCACTCGGCCTCGGTGAGGCCGTGGGCGTAGGCCAGCGCGTCGTCGATCGGCGGGTCGGTGGGGAGGGCCTTCGGGGTGCTGGAGGCGGGCATGGCGCGCACCATGCCCGCGCGCCGCGGACAGGACAAGGCCAGGGCGGCCACCCTCCCCTTTCGAAGCCAGGGGTGGCTGTTCTAGGGTGAGCGGCGATGCGTCCCTTCCCGATGGTGGCCCTGGCGGCCCTGCTGGTGATCGGCCCGGCGAGGGCCGAGGAGAAGCCGGCGCCCGCGGCCGAGGCCGAGGCGCCCGCGACGAGGCCCCCCCTGCCCGACGCCGACGCCTTCTACCGGCGGGCGCGGGAGCGGCACGCGCCGATGTTCGAGCGCTACGCCGGCACCGAGACCACGATGTGGCAGCGCGTGGCGCGCCGCCACTCCGAGACCCTCGAGCTGCGCTCCCACTCGAAGATCAAGGTGATCGTGCGGGACTTCTACTTCGCCCCCCGACAGATCGAGGTCCTCGAGTACTGGGAGGACGGGGAGAAGAAGGACCCCTCCGACTACACCGATCGCGGCGGGAAGGAGCCCCGCCACCCCCTCCTGCACTCGAGCGCCCCGGAGAACTACCGGGTCTCGATGATCGGGCGGCGCAAGAAGGCCGGCCACGACTGCATCGCCCTGAAGATCGAGGGAAGGGAGAAGACCCCCCGGCACCTCGAGGGCACCCTCTGGATCGACGAGGAGACCCTCGATCTGGTCGCGGTGGACGTGCACCCGGCCAAGACGCCCTTCGGGGTGAAGTCGATCGAGGTCGACATGCGCTTCCGCCAGGAGGGCGACGCGATGCTGTCGATGGGGGGCGAGACCCGCGTGCACGTGCACGTCCCCCTGGTCTTTCCGAACAACCTCCTGATCATCACCGACGAGGTCCTCGCCGCCCGCGGCATCCCGAAGTAGGCACTGCCGGGCGCCGGCCGTAGAATGAAGCCATGCGAAGGCTTCAGGTCCTCGGGCTGCTCGCGGCCCTCCTCCCCTCCCTCGCCCTGGCGCAGTCCTCGGTGATGCTCTGGGAGCTCTCCCCGGGCTCCCCGGACGTGGGCGACGCCGACTACGTCGTGCTGCGGGTGAGCGACGCCTGCTCCCTCGACGGCCTGGCCCTGGTGGTGGAGGACTCGAGCGGCGCCTCCCAGGGCTGCTACCTGCGCTTCGAGGGGCCCTCCCCGGTCGCGAACGGCTACGTCCTGGTGGGCGGCGCTGGCCTGGAGGACGCGATCTCCCTCGCCCCCGACTTCCTGGCGGAGTGCGCCGCGCTCTCCCCCGAGAGCGGCCGGCTCTGCCTGGTGGACGGCTCGGGCCTCCTCGACTGCGTCGCCTACGGCCAGTTCACCGGGGACAACTCCGGCTTCGGCGCCCCCGCGGACGGCATCCTCTCGGGGCAGGCCCTCCAGCGGGTCCAGACCACCGGCTACAACGCCACCGACTGGCTGCGCTCGCCCTCGGCCGATCCCTCCCTCCTCTTCCAGGGCCGGGTCCTGCCCCCCGGCGGCCTCACCTGCAGCACCGACGGCGGCAGCGGCGGCGGCGACGGCGGCACCCTCGACCCCACCTACCTGGAGTTCCCCGGCGGGGGCCTCTGCCCCACCACGGCCCTCGGCCAGGGGGGCACGAGCACCGACGGCGGCACCAGCGACGGCGGCACGACCAGCGACGGGGGAGGCGGGGGCGGCCCGCCCTCCGGCGGCGGCGGCTCCATCCCCTACGAGCGTTCGGGCTGCGGCTGCGGGGCCGATCGGAGCCCGGCGGCGGCGCCCCTCTGGGCGCTGGGGCTGCTCTTCCTCCTCCCGCTCTTCGGCCACCGCCGCCGGCGCGCCTAGGCGCCCCGGTTGAAAGCGGGGGTTGGGCGTGGCATGAGGGCGCCATGCGCGCCACCGTTCACGTCTCCCTCAAGGAAGGTGTCCTCGATCCCCAGGGCAAGGCCGTGGGCCAGGCCCTCGGCCGGCTGGGCTTCGACGAGGTCAGCGAGGTGCGGCTCGGCCGCACGGTGAACCTCGAGCTCGAGGCCAAGAGCGAGGCCGAGGCCCGCGAGCGCCTCGTCGAGATGTGCGAGAAGCTCCTCGCCAACACGGTGATCGAGGACTACCGCATCGAGCTCGGCGAGGACTGAAGGCCATGAGCACCTTCGGCATCGTCGTCTTCCCGGGCAGCAACTGCGACCACGACGTGGCCCACGTCGTCGAGGCGGTCGCGGGCGCGAAGACCCGGATGCTCTGGCACAAGGAGCCCGACCTCCACGGCGTCGACGCCGTGATCCTCCCGGGCGGCTTCTCCTACGGCGACTACCTGCGCGCCGGCGCGCTCGCCCACCTCTCCCCGGTGATGGACGAGGTCGTCCGCTTCGCGAAGCGGGGCGGCCCGGTGCTGGGGATCTGCAACGGCTTCCAGGTCCTGTGCGAGTCGCGCCTGCTGCCGGGCGCCCTGATGCGCAACGAGCAGCTCACCTTCGTCTGCAAGGACGTGACGGTGCGGGTCGAGCGCGGCGACACCTCCTTCACCCGGGGGCTCGCCGCCGGCACCGAGCTGATGATGCCCATCGCCCACAACGAGGGGAACTTCGTCATCGACCCGCCGGGGCTCGAGCGCCTCGAGGGCGAGGGCCAGGTGGTCTTCCGCTACCTCGAGAACCCCAACGGCTCGATGAACGGCATCGCCGGCATCTGCAACGCGAGCGGCAACGTGGTCGGGCTGATGCCCCACCCCGAGCGCTCGGCGGAGGGGGCGCTGGGCAGCACCGACGGCGCGGCCCTCTTCCGGGCGGCCCTCACCCACCTGGAGAGCGCGGCCTGAAGATGGCGTCCGGCGAGCTCCACCTCGCCGAGTGCCTGGCCTTCCTCGCGGAGCAGCCAGCGGGCCGCTTCGATCTCGTCTACGTCGACCCGCCCTTCAACACCGGCAAGCGGCAGCGGCAGCGGCGGCTGAAGACCGTCCGCGACCCGGAGGGGGATCGCCAGGGCTTCGGCGGCGCGCGCTACCGCACCGAGGTCGCGGGCGAGGAGCGCGGCTACGACGACGTCCACGAGGACTACCTCGCCTTCCTCGAGCCCCGCCTGCGCGAGGCCCACCGGGTGCTCGCCCCCGAGGGCGCCCTCTTCGTTCACCTCGACGACCGCGAGGTGCACTACGTGAAGGTGCTCCTCGATCGCGTCTTCGGCCGGGACTGCTTCCAGAACGAGATCATCTGGGCCTACGACTACGGCGCCCGCAGCAAGAAGCGCTGGTCGCGCAAGCACGACTCGATCCTCTGGTACACGAAGCACCCGGAGCGCTACTGCTTCGACCACGAGGCGATGGACCGCATCCCCTACATGGCCCCGGGCCTGGTGGGGAAGGAGAAGGCCGCCCGGGGCAAGACCCCCACCGACGTCTGGTGGCACACGATCGTCAGCCCCACCGGCAAGGAGCGCACCGGCTACCCCAACCAGAAGCCCCTGGGCATCCTGGAGCGGATCGTGAAGGTGCACTCGCGGCCGGGGGAGCTCTGCCTCGACTTCTTCGCCGGCAGCGGCTCCTTCGGGGAGGCCTGCGCGCGCAACGATCGGCGCTTCGTGCTGGTGGACCAGAACCCCGAGGCCCACGAGGTGATGCGGACGCGCCTTTCGGAGCACCTGACCGCCGGGTAGACTTCAGGGGTCATGCGGACCGCCCTCTCGTCGCTCGTCGCCCTCTCGCTCCTCCTGCCCGGCGCGCTCTTCGCCTCGCCGGCCGCCGTGAAGGCCGCCGAGGTGGCCCTCGGGACCGGCCGGGCCGAGGAGGCCTTCTTCGCCCTCGAGGACGCGCCCCCGGAAGGAGCGGCGGAGAAGAAGCAGTACGCCGATTTGCTCCTGCGCGGCGCGGAGCTCCTCCTCGAGGTGGAGGACGCCGTCTTCGCCCTGCAGCTGGGCAAGAAGGCGCTGGGCCACGATCCGGGGCGGGCGGACGCGCGCCTGATCTGCCTGCAGGCCGCCCTGGAGGCGAACAGCCTCGACGAGGCCGGCGTCCACCTCGCCGCCCTGGAGGAGGCGCGGCCCGACGATCCGAAGATCGTGCTGTGGCGCGCGCGCCTCGCCGCCGCCGACGCCGAATGGGAGACGGTGAAGGCCGCCGCCACCCGGGTGGAGGGCCTCGAGGGCGCCACCGCCGAGCAGAAGGGCGAGGCCAGGACCCTCGCCCGGCGGGCGGAGGTCGCCACCGAGGGCGAGCAGAAGAAGCTCGCGGCCCTGGCCCAGGAGGAGCGGGCCCTGCAGGGCAAGCAGGAGGCCGCCAGCAAGGCCATCGCCCGGGATCGCAAGAAGGCGGGCGCGAAGCCGGGGCGCACTCCCCCGGAGGTCCCGCCCGGCTTCGAGGAGCTCCTCGGCCGGCGCGGCGGCGACGAGCCGAAGGTCGAGCGCAGCGCCCTCGACGCCGGCAAGGTCTTCCTCTACTGCGACGAGTCCTACTACTGCGGCCGGGTGCGGCGGCACCTCAAGCAGAAGGGGGTCGACTTCGTGGAGAAGCGGGTCGACCGCGGTGGCTTCGCCGTCGACGAGCTGGAGAAGCTCGGCTACTCCGTGGCCAGCGTGCCGGTCTTCGAGGTGGACGGGCGGGCGACCCAGTCCTGGAAGGAGGCGGTCCGCTGGGCGAAGTGAGCGGGCTGCGAGCTGTCAGCTATCAGCTTTCAGCTCTGCCGTGCCGGCGCCGAGCTCCTCGACTGACGGCCACTGGAATCGCCTGCCGGAAGTTGCGCACCTGCTTCGACCAGGCTGATAGCTGATAGCTGACAGCCAACGCCCCGAAGGCGGACCGACCAGACGGTCTCGCACCGAGCCGAAGCCCGCCCGGAGCGCCTTTCAGCCCCGAGGATCCGGGTGATCGGGATCCGAGAGGATCCACGGCCCCTTCTCGGTGATCGCGATCGAGTGCTCCCAGTGGGCCGAGGGGCGGCCGTCGGCGGTCACCGCGGTCCAGCCGTCGTCCAGCACCTTCACGTCGGCGGTGCCGGCGTTGACCATCGGCTCGATGGCGATGACCAGCCCGGGCCGCAGGCGCAGGGCGCTCTCCCTCCCCGAGGTGCGGAAGTTCGCCACCTGCGGGGCCTCGTGCATCTTGCGGCCGATGCCGTGGCCCACGAAGTCACGGACGATGCCGTAGCCGTGGGGGGTGACGACGTCCTCGACGGCGCCGGAGACGTCCCGCAGGCGGTTGCCCGACTGGCAGGCCTCGATGGCGGCGTAGAGGGAGTCCCGGGTCACCTTCACCAGGGCCCGCTTCTCCTCGTCGACCTCGCCGATGAGCAGGGTGCGGGCCGAGTCGCCCACGTAGCCGTCGACGATGGCGCCGAAGTCCACCGAGAGGATGTCGCCCTCCTTCAGCACCCGCTCCTTGCTGGGGATGCCGTGGACCACCTCCTCGTTCACCGAGGAGCACAGGACCTTGGGGTAGCCGTGGTAGCCCAGGAAGGCGCTGCCCGCGTTGCGCTCGAAGAGATGCGCCTTGGCGAGCTCGTCGAGGTCGAGGGTCGTCGCCCCCGGCACCGCCGCCTCGGAGATGAGGTCGAGGACCTCCGCCACCACTCCGTTCGCCCGACGCATGATGTCGAGCTCCCGGTTCGATTTGAGCATGACCTGGCTCACGGGCAGGTTGTTAGTCCCGCGAGCTGGAGAAATCCAGCCGTTTGGCAGGGTCTTCCCTCGAGCGGCTCGAGGAACCTGGGTAGATCAGAACCCGGGTGCTTTCTCTCATTTTCGGGTTCGGTTCTTGATCTCAATCCACAGCAGCACCCATAGAATCAGAGCCCATCCGGGGGTGGCCACACCACCTCCAGTGGAGTCGCAGCCTCCCTTTGCGACAATTGGAACCGCCGAGGGCGCAGCCCCCTCACCACGAGGCGGCAGGTAGACCTCGCACAACCCCATCCCGACCCCCTCATCGAACTCCCACACCTCTCCCTGGACTGGCTGCGCCAGCTCCAGGCCCCCAGGAGTCGTGAAGGAGCCGATGACTCGAAGCGCCGCGATTTCTGGGCGACCGGGGCAATCGAGCCCCATCCCGGGGCCCCCACCGACGAACTCGGCTGTCCCTGTCCCCGAGGTATTGGCCCACGATGTCGAACAGGAAACTCGATCCAATCCTGGAGAGAGCATTTCGATCAGAGACTCCGGATCTTGGTCACCGTAGTCCACGCCCTCCGAGAACATGATGGATACGACCCGGAAGTCCTTTCCCTCCGGATCACAGACCTCGACCCTACGAATACCGGGGTCCGAGATGCCCCACCCCACGTCTGCTCCCCAGCGATCTCCAAGATCCCGAAACGAGTGCTGAGAATCGGCGACGAACAACTCATCACTCGTTGGAATGGTGAGATGAGCCCAGCCCGCGTAGCCACCGAGATCCACCCACAGGACATCTCTGGCCCCACCTGGCCAGCCCCCATCGGTCCTCACCACGGGATCGGGTTCGAAATTCGTTTCGAATTCCAGGGGATGACCCTCTCTCCTGCGGGGAAGCGAACCGAAGGGAGCGTGACAGGTCGGTGTGGCGCTCGAAGAAGAAGTCCCCCCGCCCACTCGCGGATCAGTCTAGGCGATCGGGGATCGCCCTGTCGCTGTGGGAGATGTGGGGAAAGGTCGGTGCGCTACCAGCCCGCGCCGATGGTCAGGCCCCCCTGGGGGTAGAGGACCATCGCGCCGTCCCCGCTGACCTCGCCGTCCGCGTCGGTGTAGTTCGCGGCCAGGTTGGGTCCGGCCTCGAGGCCCGCGCCCAGGGAGATGCGGAAGCGGCCCGCGGTGAGGATGGCGGCCACGGTCAGCCCACCGCCGAGGGCGGGCCAGTGAGCCTTGGCCTGGATGGCCCCCGAGGAGGTGTTGTCGTCGCGCTCGGCGAAGACGTAGAAGGCCCGGAAGAAGGCGGTCCCCGAGAGATCGAACCACTCGACGGGGCTGTAGGTGAACATCACCGGGAGCTCGCCGCCCGCCGCATGGACCTTGGTCTCGGTGCGGTAGTCGTTGATGCCCGAGGAGATGTAGACACCGTTGGTCCAGATGCCCCGGGGGGAGAGGTGCAGGGCGATCCCCTGCTCGGGCTTCTCGAGCAGCTCGAAGATCGGCGCGAGGGTGAAGCCGTTGGGCATCGGGAAGGGGAAGGGCACCAGGAAGCTGGTCGTGATCCGCGCGTCGAGGCCGATCTGGTCGGTGAGGCCGTAGCGGAAGGCCAGGTCGAGGCCGAGCCACATCGGCGGCTGATCGTTGTCGGGCTCGGGCTCTCCGTCGGCGCCGACCTCGACCCCGTAGGAGGGGTTGCGGCCCAGGGGGATGTCCACCCCGAAGTCCCCCTGCCCCTTCTCCATCGGCGGGACGTAGCGCCCCGGCGGCGCGGCGTTGGCCGAGTAGAAGAAGACGCAGCCGGTGGAGGTGAAGAGCAGCACCCCCAGCGCCGCGAGAGGTAGGAGCCGCCCCAGCAGGCGTTGGAACCTTCGCATGCGGAGGATCGTAGCCGACCCGCGACCGGCGCGCGACTTCGCGGCCCCTCCCCCCGCCTTTGCGATAGGCTTCCGGCCATGCCTGCCGCGCTGATGACCCTCGAGGGCCTCGACGTCCGCCTGCCCGGCGGCGAGGCGATCCTCGAGGACCTCTCCCTCACCGTGGCGGCCGGCGAGATCGTCGCGATCCTGGGGGCGAGCGGCGCGGGCAAGTCCACCCTCCTGCGGGCCCTCTTCGAGCCCGATGTCCTGGGGCGCCTGGGCTTCTCCCTCTCGGCCGAGAAGCTCGAGATGACCCCCGCGGCGCTGGTCCCCCAGCAGGGGGCCGTCCTCGATCACCTCTCGGTGCGCGGCAACGTCCAGCTCGCCCGCCGCTGGCAGGGGGTGGAGAACGATCCGCCCGAGGCGTGGCTCGAGCGGGTGGGCCTGGGCAAGCTGGCGAGGCGGCCGGTGGCCGGCCTCTCGGGGGGACAGCGCCAGCGCCTGGCGGTGGCCCGGGCCCTCGCCGCGGGGAGGCAGCTCCTCTTCCTCGACGAGCCCAGCGCGGGCCTCGACGCCCACTCGGTCCACGAGATCGCCTCCCTGTTGAAGGAGCAGGCGCGGGACGCCGGCGTCGGCATCGTGCTGGTCACCCACGACCCCACCCTGGTCGCCCTGGCCGCCGACCGGGCCCTCTTCCTCGATCCGGCGAAGAAGAAGTTCGAGGTGATGCCTCACGAGACCTCGGAGGAGGACGAGCACGGCTTCGAGCACCGGCTGCGCGAGCGGCTGGCCGAGGCCAGCGGGGATCGCGGCGGCAGCTCGAGGCGCCGGCCCCTGAAGGCGCTGGCCGCCGACCTCTGGCAGCGCAGCTTCGCCTCCCTGGAGGTCCCCCTGCTGGCGCTCGCGCCGCTGCTGCGCACGCCGCCGCGCCAGTGGGCCGATCTGATCCGCGTCGCCCTGCGGGTGGGGCGCCAGGCCATCAGCCGCCCGGCCCCCTTCTACGCGGTGGTCAGCACCCTCCTGGGCTTCACCATCCTCTACGTCCTGGTGCGGGCCGCCCCGGCGGGGCTCTCGACGAAGAAGCTGCTGGAGATGGTGGGCGGCCTCTACATCCTGGCCCTGGCCCCGCCCCTCTCGGCGCTCCTCTTCGTGGCCACCAGCGGCGCCGCCGTCTCGGCCTGGCTGGGCAGCCTGCAGCTGGGCAAGCAGGTCAGCGCCCTCTCGGCCCTCGGCATCACCCGGGAGCGCTACCTCTTCCTGCCGGGCTTCCTCACGATGGTGCTGGGCTTCGCCCTCTGCGCGGCGCTCATCAGCGGCGGCCTCGCGCTGGGGGGCGCCATCCTGCACGTGATGGAGGGCGCCTCGAGCGAGGTCTGGCCGGCGCTCTGGCGGATCCTCGGGGATCTGCTCGACCCCCTCCCCGAGCGCGCCCGCCTCCAGGCCCGGGCGGTCTGGCTCCTCGCCCTCTACGCCCCGGGGATCGCCGCCGACGTCATCGCCCGGGGCAGCGACCTCAAGGAGCGCAGCGACGACGTCACCCGCGCCATGACCGGCAGCGTGGTGGCCTGCACCCTCTGGGTGGTCGTCCTCGAGCTGGGCTCGGCCCTGATCCTCTTCGCGGAAGGGGGGGCCGACTTTTGAAGCGGCGCATCCCCCTGAAGCGCCCCGGCCACGGCGGCGCCGCCGGTCGGATCGTCGCGGCGCTGGGCAGCCTGCTCCTCCTCTCCGGCGCCGCCCTCGGGCTGCAGCAGTGGCTGCGCGCCCTCTCCGGCGAGCGCCCCCGGGTGGAGGTGACGCCGCCGGGGCCGGTGCTGCAGCTGCCCACGGTGATCGTCGCCCGGGGCGAGGCACGCAAGGGGAGCTTCACCCTCGACGGCGCGCCGGTGCCGGAGGGCCTCCAGAAGGATCGCCGGACGGTGATGCTCGGCCCCGCCGACCTCACCCCGGGGCTCCACCAGCTGGCCTGGAAGCAGACCTTCGTCGGCCAGCGCGAGCGGGGCGTCTCCCTCGGGATGATGGTCGGCCCCTTCCGGGAGGCGGGCGAGGCGACGCCCTGCGCCCTGAAGGCGACGGTGCGGCAGGCCGCCCTCGACACCTTCTCCCCCGAGCTCTCCCTCCTGGTGCGCGAGAAGGCCGCCGCGGTGAAGGGCCTGCCGAAGATCGTGCGCTCCGAGGCGCGGCTGCTCCTGGTCGAGGGCGGCCTCGACGCGCAGACCAAGGTCACCTTCGCCGACGGCTCCGAGCTGCAGGCGATCGTGCCGCTGGCCCTCGCCCCGAAGCTCGACGCCCCGGTGCAGGTGAAGCTGCGCGGCGACGTGAAGGTCGACGTGAGCGGCGCGGTGGGGGCCATGGCCTCCCTCAAGGGCGGCGGCCTGCTGGCGGCCCTGGCCGAGGTGGTGCAGCGGCCGGAGCGGGGGCTGGAGGGCGCGCTCTCGGCGGCCCGCCAGGCGGGCAACGAGGTGGTGCGCGCGGAGGTGCAGGGCGCCCTGGAGGGCTGGCTCTCGCGCTTCGACGAGGAGCTGAAGGAGCTCTTCCCGACCGAGCTCTCGACCGAGCTGCTCGGCGTGAGGGCGCGGCTGACGCTCACGCCCTGCGGCACCCCGAAGGTGAGGCCGGGCAAGGCCCTGATCCTGCGCCACGGGATCGGCCTCGCGATCGACGCCGAGGGGCTGGCGCCGCCGTCGGCGGCCGCCGACCTCCCCGGGCCGGTGCGCCGGGAGGGCGCCGAGCTCGACGGACGGACGGGGCCGGGCGCGGCGCCGATCTCGCTGCAGCTCTCACCGGCGGCGATCGACGCCTTCCTCGACGCGGCCTGGCGCAGCGGCGCCCTCTCCCTGCTCGGCGCCGACCCCGAACTGGTCAGGCGCACCAACGCCCGCCTCGCCGGGCGCGTCTCCTTCCGCCTGCGCTCGGTCGAGCTGCGCCTGCCGCCGGTGCTGGAGCTCGGGGGCGCGCAGAGCCTGCTGCGCGCCTCGGAGGCGACGCTCCACCTCGAGGAGCAGGAGGCCGGCCCGGTGGACCTGGTGCTCTCGGGCGCGGCGAGCCTCGAGGCGAAGGTGGGCGAACGGACGATGGTGCTCACGGCCCGGGCCACCGGCGTCGAGGGGAGCTGCCGCCGCGACGACGGCGACACCGAGGTGCGTGAGCCCTGCTACCCCGAGCTGCTCTCGGCCCTCTCCGACGTGCTGGTCACCCAGGGGACCTTGAGCCACGAGCGCGGCAGCGCGCTGGGCCTCTCCCGGGCGAGGGTCTGGGTCAGCGGCGTCGGCCTCGATCCCGAGGGCCTGAAGGTCGACCTGCAGGTGCAGCCGACGCCCTGACGGGGTCAGACCCCGACACAAGACATTTGGACCGGGTCACTTTCCGGGCCAGGAACACAAATGTCATGTGTCGGGGTCTGACCCCATCTGGAGGTCGCGCTCGAGGGAGGCGACGACCTCTCGGAAGGTCTCGCGGTTCTCCTCGCTCATCTCCATGAGGGTGCGGTGGGCGGCGAGCATGACCCGGCCGAGCTCGGCGGGATCGATCGCGCCCGCCTCGACGTGCTCGTCCGCGAGGGCGGGCTCACCCCGCTTGGTCTCGACGATCTCGAAGAAGTCGCGAAAGCCCATGCTCTCGAGGAGCTCGAGGAGCTCGGCCCGATCGCAGACCAGGGTCAGCCGGCCGCCGCGCTGCCTCGCCAGCCGGTTGCCGAAGCGGGCCAGCATGCCGAGGTTCGTGCTGTCGATGCTGGTGGTCTCGCAGAGGTCGGCGACCAGGCCGACGAGCTCACCCTCCTCGAAGAAGGTGCTCATCAGCTTCGTCACCGCCGGGGCCAGCGGGTAGCGGATCTCGCCGACGAAGCGCAGGACGTGGACGCCCTCGTGGGCGCCGTGCAGGACGCGGCCGCTAGGCATGCTGCCCTCGCTGGATGAGCAGGAGGCAGGCGTCGTCCCGCAGCTCGACCGGCTGGGCCAGCCCGAAGGCGCGGATCAGGGCGTCGGCCGTGGTCTCGGGCCGCGAGATCGCCGCCTGGAGCAGGACGCTGCGCCCCTCGTGGACCTCCTCGGGCAGCACCTCGAGGACTCCGTCCGAGACCAGGAGCAGGCGCGCCCCTTGCGGCAGCGAGAGGGTCTCGCTCTCGAAGCGCGCCTCGGGGAAGAGGCCCATGGCGTGGCCCGGCCGCTCGAGGACCTCGACCTTCCCGCCGGCCGCGAGGAGCGGGTAGGGGTACTGCCCGCCGCAGGAGAAGGTGAGGCTGTGCTCCTCGTGATCGAGCACGCCGTAGAACATCGTGACGTGCTTCTCGAGGGGCCGCTGCTGCAGCTCGCGGTCGATCCGCCCGAGGACCCGATCCGGGATGAGGATCGCCGGGTCCCCCTCGTGGAGGTAGGCCTGGCGGTACTGCCGCACCAGGGTGCGGATCATGACGGTGACGAAGGCCGAGGCCGCGCCGTGCCCGGAGACGTCGGCGAGGTAGAAGCCCGCCCGGCGCTCGTCGATGGGGAAGTAGTCGATGAAGTCGCCGGAGAGGTAGATCGAGGGGAAGAGCCGGCGGGTGAAGGTGTAGTCGCCGAAGACCTGGTCGTCGGGGGGCAGGAGCTGGAACTGGATGCGCTTGCCGGCCTCCTGGTCCTCGCGCAGCTGCTTCAGCGCCCCGGCGAGCTTGCCGTTGAGGTGCTCGAGGTGCTGCTGGTGCTCCCGGTTCTGCCGCAGCAGGCGGGCCCGCTCGATGGCCCGGTCCACCGCCGCGGTCAGCAGGGCGATGTCGCTGATGGGCTTCTGCAGGAAGTCCCAGGCGCCCCGCTTGAGGGCCTCGACCGCGTCCCCCATGGAGCCGGCGGCGGTCACCACGATCACCGGCAGATCGGGGAACTCGGTCTGGACCACCGAGAGGAGCTGCAGCCCGTCCATCTGGGGCATGCGCAGGTCGCAGAGGACGACCTCGGGGTGCTCACGGCGGATGACCTCGAGGCCCTCGGCCCCGTTCTCGGCCTCGAGGGCCTCGTGGCCGGCGTGGCGCAGGACGGCCACGAACATCTTCCGGACCATCTCCTCGTCGTCGATCGTGAGGATCCTGCTCGGCTCGCCCATCGAATCGTTCCCCCTGGGGCTCACTCCTCGGCCCGCTGCCCTCAACTTAACAAGGTCGGCCAGGAGCGGCCACGAGACGTTCCAACACAGTAGTCGATCTCCCCGGGGAGTGGTTTAAGGTGCGACCAGGATGTCGGGCAAGCGACCAGAGGCCTTCGGCAAGTACCAGGTCGAGGACCTGATCGCCGAGGGCGGAATGGCCGAGGTCTTCCTCGCGGCCACCCCTCCGCCCGTCGTGCGCCGGGTGGCGGTGAAGCGGATCAAGCCCCAGCACTCGGCCGAGCAGGGCTTCCTCGAGATGTTCGAGGACGAGGCGCGGGTGGCGGCCTGCTTCGATCACCCGAACGTGGTGCGGGTCCTCGACTTCGAGCCGGGTCCCCCGCCCTACCTCGTGATGGAGCACGTGGACGGCCCCGACCTGCGCCGCCTCTTCTGGGAGGCCGCCACCAAGCAGCAGTGGATGCCGGTGCACATCGCCGCGGCCATCGTCGCCGAGGCCGCCCGGGGCCTGCACTACGCCCACACCTGGAAGGACCCGGAGGGCACCCACCTGCAGGTGATCCACCGGGACATGAGCCCGCAGAACATCATGCTGACCCTGGCCGGGGCGGTGAAGGTGCTCGACTTCGGCATCGCCAAGGCCGCGGGCCGCAACACCAAGACCCAGGCGGGGATCATCAAGGGCAAGTACGCCTACATGGCCCCGGAGCAGGTGCGCGGCGAGACCCTCTCCCCCCGCACCGACGTCTTCGCGCTCGGGATCATCCTCTACGAGTCGGTCACCTACAAGAACCCCTTCCGCAAGGACCGCGACGAGCTGACCCTGATCGCGGTGGGCGACGAGACCCCCGAGCCGCCGCGGCAGCTGCGCCCCGACCTGCCCGAGGACCTCGAGGCGATCATCCTCAAGGCCCTGGCGAAGAAGCCCGAGGAGCGATTCCAGTCGGCCCTCGAGCTGGCCGAGGCCATCGACGTCTCCATCGCCAGCCGCCGCCGGCCGGTGCGGCAGGAGCACATCGCCGACTTCCTCCGCGGCATCGACGCCCTGCCCCTGCCCGGCGAGGCCGAGGTCCCGGTGCGCGAGGACGACCGCGAGGTCAGCGAGGCCGACGTCCGCGCCGCCTCGGGGATGATCTCCCAGGACGCGATCGCGAAGGCGGTGGCCGAAGCCGAGGCGAAGAAGGCCAGCGCCCGGGCCGAGGCGCAGGCCGACGCCCTCGAGAAGGAGGCGACCGCCGACGACGCCGCGCCGGCGGACGCCCGGGCCCGGGGCCTGAACGACGAGGACGGCGACACCGGCGCCACCCGCAGCACCGAGCCGGGAGAGGGCGGCGCCTCGCCCGCCGACGCCGACGCCCTCCTCGAGAAGGCCACCCGCATCCAGCAGAAGTACGAGGCGCCGGCCGCCGACGACGGGGAGTACGACGGCTACGGCCCCCTGCGCCCCCTGACCATGCCGGCGATGGCCGTGCCCAAGATCCCCAAGCACCACCGGGACGCGCACATCCCCAAGATGGGTGAGACCGAGGAGGAGTTCGAGGAGGTCGAGGCCTCGCTCCACGATCACCCCATCCCCGAGGACGCGGCCCTGCTCGAGAAGGCCACCCGGATCCAGGAGCGCTACGAGGCCCCCACCCCGGATCCCGAGCCGGGGCCCGAGCCCGCTGGCGAGCTGCCGGCCGAGTTCGCGCCCGCCTCCACGCCCCACGTCCCCCGCCTCGACGCCGTCCGCGGCTCCTACCCCCAGGCCCTGCCCCCCGACTGGAAGCTGCCGGTGATGATCGTGGTCGGCCTGGCCCTGCTCGGCGGGGCGATCGGCGCGGCGCTGGCCTTCCTGGCCGGCTGAGCGCGGACGGCCGTCCCCCGCGGGGTCGATGGTTCGGGCGCGCGGTTCTTCCTGGGTTATGCTCTGCAACTCGTCATGTCGCTGAAGATCCTACTGCTCCAGGCCCGCCGCGCCGACGACCCCATGCGCGAGCAGGAGGTCGGCTGCTTCGTCGCCCAGTCGGGGATCCCCCGGGAGGGCTACACCCCCTGGAACCTCACCGAGGGCCCGCCCACCCTGGCCGAGGTGAGGCGGCACGACGCGGTGATGGTCGGGGGCAGCGGCGACTTCTACGTCTCGAAGCGGGACCTGCCCCACTTCGAGCCCCTCCTCGAGCTGCTGCGGGAGATCGTCCAGGCCCGCCACCCCACCTTCGCCTCCTGCTTCGGCTACCAGTGCCTGGTCGAGGCCCTCGGCGGGAAGATCATCCACGATCCGGACAACCTCGAGGTGGGCACCTTCGAGTGCACCCTCACCGAGGCCGGCCGCGCCGATCCCCTGCTCTCGACCCTGCCCGGGCGCTTCCAGGCCCAGATGGGCCACAAGGACCGGGCGCAGGTGGGGCCCCCCGGGACCGCGAACCTCGCCTCCAGCGAGCGCTCGCCCAACCAGGCCTTCCGCATCCCGGACGCCCCGATCTGGGCCACCCAGTTCCACCCCGAGCTCTCCGGCGACGCCAACCTCGCCCGCTACAAGCACTACCTCAACGGCTACGCCGGGCACCTCACCCAGTCCGAGGTCCAGGCGACCTTCGAGCGCTTCCGGCCCAGCCCCGAGGCCTCGCACCTGCTCAAGGACTTCGTCGACCTGGTCTTCGGCTAGAGCTCCAGCACGAGCTTGCCGGTGGTCCGCCCCGACTCGAGGTCGGCGTGGGCGCGGGCGACCTCCTCGAAGGGGTAGGTCGTCACCGGCGGCGGGCGGATCTCGCCGGCCTCGAGCCAGCCGATCAGGTCGCCCAGGGCGAGCTCGGCCAGGTCGAGGCGGTCGAAGAGGAAGGAGAGGTTGAAGGCCAGCACGCTCTTGTTCTCGGTGGTGAGGTCCAGCGGGTTGAAGCGCGGGGTGCGCAGCCAGTCCGCGGCCAGCTTGGGCCAGCTGGGCTTCGCCTTCCCCTTTGGCAGCATGGTGTGGAAGCCGTAGACCACCAGCCGGCCGGTGGGCCGCAGGTGGGCGTAGCTCGCCCCGAGGGTCTCGATCCCGTTGGCGTCGCAGATCACGTCGAAGCCCTCGGGGGCGATCTTCCGGGCTTCGGCCCAGAGATCCTGGCTCGACTTGTCGATGCAGTGGTCGGCGCCGTGCTCGCGCAGCGCGGCGAGCTTCTCGGGGCGGCCCACCACCCCGGTGACCTCGCAGCCGGCCCGCTTGCCCAGCTGCACCAGGCAGCCGCCGACGCCGCCGGCCGCCGAGTGGACCAGCAGCCTCGCGCCGGGCCGCGGATGGGCCAGCTCGTGGAGGGCGAACCAGGCGGTGACGTAGACCGAAGGGAAGCCCGCGGCCTGGGCGAAGGAGAGGTCCCCGGGGATCGGGCGGGCGAAGACCTCCCGCACCACCACCTGGCTGGCGTAGCCGTCGAAGAGGGTGACGGCGAGGACGCGGTCGCCCACGGCGAAGGCCTTCACTCCCTCGCCCACGGCGCCGACGGTGCCCGCGACCTCGAAGCCGGGGGTGATCGGCCAGCCCACCAGCTCCTTCGCCGAGGCGTAGAGGCCCATCCGTACCATGACGTCGGCGTAGTTGATGCCGGCGGCCCGGACCTCGACGAGGACCTCCCCGGGGCCCGGCGTGAGCGCGGGCGCCTCCTCGAGCTTCAGCCGGTCGTGACCCCCGGCGGCGTGCACCACCACCTTGCGCATCCTCCCTAGATGCGCCCTTCCGGGTCGGATGGCCAGTGCCGGACGGCCCGGGTAGATTCCCGGGGCCTCGAAGATCACGAAAAGGGAGAGCCTCGTGACCCGCAAGACCATCACCCTGAACGTCAACGGCGACGCCTACGAAGTCAGCGTCCAGCCCTGGCAGTCCCTGGCCGAGGTGCTCCGGGAGGAGCTGAACCTCACCGGCACCAAGATCGGCTGCAACCAGGGTGACTGCGGCGCCTGCACCGTCCTCTTCGACGGTCGCCCGGTCAGCTCCTGCCTCACCCTGGCGGTGGAGGCCGACGGAAGGAAGCTGCTCACCATCGAGGGGCTGGCCCGCTCGCCCGCCGAGCTCACTCCTTTGCAGGAGGCCTTCGGGGAGAAGGGGGCCGTGCAGTGCGGCTTCTGCACCGGCGGGATGATCCTCGCCGCCCACCACCTCCTCGAGACCAACGCGTCGCCCAGCGAGGCCGAGATCCGCGAGGGCCTCTCGGGGAACATCTGCCGCTGCACCGGCTACAACAAGATCGTCGACGCCATCGACCACGCCGCGAAGGTGATGGGCGGCGAGAGCGGAGGTGCCGCGTGAGCGTCCTGCCCCGCTTCGAGCACCACGCCCCCACGACCCTCGACGAGGCCCTGGAGCTGAAGGCCTCCCTGGGCCAGCACGTCTGGGTCCTGGCCGGCGGCACCGAGATCATCCCCAAGCTGCGGGCCGGCCGGCCGGCCCCGGATCACCTGATCAGCATCAACGGCATCGAGGATCTGCGCCCGGTCACCTTCGGCCTCGAGGGCGAGACCGACGAGCCGGGCCTCTCCATCGGCGGCGGCGCCCGGGTGCGGGACGTGGCCGATCACCCGGCGGTGCGGGAGCGCTACCCGGCCCTGCTGGCCGCCTGCACCCAGATGGCCACGGTGCAGATCCGCAACATGGCCACCGTGGCCGGCAACCTGGTGAACGGCTCTCCCTGCGCCGACACCGCCGGTCCGCTCCTGGCGAACGACGCGCGGCTCACCCTGGCGGCGAAGGGGGGCGGCCGGGTGGTGGCCCTGAAGGACTTCTTCACCGGCCCCGGCCAGGTCGACCTGCAGGAGGGCGAGATCCTGGTGCGCATCGGCCTGCCGGTGCCGCCCGCGCGCTGCGGCGAGGCCTTCCTGCGCCTCTCGGCGCGCTCGAAGGTGGACATCGCCGCGGCCTCGGCGACCGCCCGCCTGGTGCTGGCCGAGGACGGCCGCATCGAGGAGGCCCGGGTCGTCATCGGCGCGGTGGCCCCCACGCCCCTGCGCTGCCGGGACGCCGAGGCCTCGCTGGTCGGCGAGGTGCCCGGCGACGAGGCCTTCCGGGAGGCGGCCCGCCTGGCCCGGGACGCCGCGCGGCCCATCGACGACGTGCGGGCCACCGCCGCCTACCGCAAGGCGGTGGTGCCGGTGCTGGTGAGGCGAACCCTCGAGAAGGCGCTCGAGCGCGCCCGGGCGGGAGGTGCGGCATGAGCAAGACCAGGGAAACCCCCCCGACGCCAGAGCTTATTGGCGAGTCCATCCCCCGCCTCGACTACCGGGAGAAGGTCAGCGGCCGCACGATCTACACCGACGACCTGAAGTTCCCCGGGATGCTCTACGGGGCGCTCTTGCGCTCGCCCTTCGCCCACGCGCGGATCAAGTCCATCGACGTCACCCGCGCCCTCGCCTTGCCGGGGGTGAAGGACGTCATCACCGGCGCGGACACCCCGCAGGTGAAGTTCGGCAACTGGCGGCTCTTCCCCGAGACCCAGGACGAGCTGCCCCTGGCGGTGGACAAGGTCCGCTTCGTCGGCGACGAGGTCGCGGCGGTCTGCGCCATCGATCGTGAGACGGCCGAGCGGGCGGTGAAGCTCATCGACGTCGAGTACGAGGAGCTGCCGGCGGTCTTCACCGTCGAGGACTCCCTCGCCGAGGGGCACCCCGTGATCCACGAGGAGACGCCCACCAACGTCAGCATCGACCGCACCATCGAGCACGGCGACGTCGAGGCCGAGCTGGCGCGGGCGGACTACGTGCGGGAGGACACCTTCCGGCTGCACGCGGTGAGCCACGGCTACCTCGAGCCCTGCTCCTCGATCGCGCTGCCCGACGAGGGCGGCCGGGTGACCCTCTACACGAGCACCCAGACCCCGTACATCGTGCAGTGCCTCCTCGCGAGCACCCTGCAGCTGCCCGAGAACCACGTCCGGGTCATCAAGACCAACGTCGGCGGCGGCTTCGGCGGCAAGATGGAGCTGCGCAAGTGGGACTTCGCGGCGGCCTTCATGGCGCTGCGCACCGGGCGGCCGGTGAAGTTCACCCTCGAGCGCAGCGAGGAGCTCGCCTTCGGGCGGCGGCGCCACCCGATGGTGATCACCTCGAAGATCGGCTTCACGAAGGACGGCCTGATCACCGGCCGGATCTTCGACGTGCTGCTCGACGGCGGCGCCTACAACGCCATGGGGCCCACCGCCTCCTTCCTGTGCGGCAACTTCGGCGGGATGCTCTACCGCTTCCCGGCCTACCGCTACATCGGGCGGCACGTGTACACGAACAAGACCCCGGCCAGCGCGATGCGCGGCTTCGGGGCCCCCCAGGCGCTCTTCGCCGGCGAGACCCAGATGAACCTCGTCGCCGAGGAGCTGGGGATCGACCCGATCGAGCTGCGCCTGAAGAACGCCGTCGAGCCGGGGCACGTCATCCCGGGCGTGGCCAAGATCGAGAGCTGCGGCTTCAAGGAGAGCCTCGAGCGGGTGCGGGAGATGTCGGGCTGGGAGGAGAAGCGCGCCGCGAAGAAGCCGGGCCGGGGCCTGGGCATCGGCTGCTACTCCTTCATCAGCGGCGGCGTCTTCAACTGGTTCAACACCAAGTACAACTTCGCCTCGGCCGAGGTGCGCCTCTTCGAGGACGGCACCGCCCACCTCCTGACGATGGCCTGCGACATCGGCCAGGGCGCCGACACGGTGCTGCGGCAGATCCTCGCGGCCGAGCTGGGCATCTCCATCGAGAAGATCCGCCTCACCGCCGCCGACACGGCGATCACCCCCAAGGCGGACCTGGGCACCTGGGGCTCCCGCGTCACCCTGATGGTGGGCAACGCGGTGCTGGATGCGGCGCGGAAGATCAAGGAGATGATCATCCCGGTCGTCTTCTCGGAGTACGACCTCAACCAGATCCACGACGTGGGCTTCGCCGGCGACCGGGTCTTCGTGAAGGCCAAGCCCAAGCAGGGGATGCCACTGGCCGAGGCCGCCTACAAGGCCCTGCGCGGGCGCCGGGGCGAGCCGCTGACCGCCTTCGGCGGCTACACGCCGCGCAACGTCGGGCTGATCACGCCGGCCTTCTCCTTCGGGGCGCAGGTCGCGGAGGTCGAGGTCGACGCCGAGACGGGGCTGACCGAGGTGAAGCAGATGTGGACCGCCCACGACTGCGGCACGCCCATCAACCAGATGGCCGTCGAGGGGCAGCTCGAGGGCTCGATCCACATGGGGTTGGGCTATGCGCTCTGCGAGGAGCTGGTCGACCGCGAGGGCCACACCCTCAACGCGAGCTTCCTCGACTACAAGATGCCCGCGGCGATGGACATGCCGCCCAGCGACTCGGAGGAGATCCTCACCTGGGAGCCCTCCGGGCCCTTCGGCGCCAAGGAGGCGGGCGAGGGCCTGGTGAGCCCCACCGCGCCGGCCATCGCCGAGGCCGTCCACCAGGCGGTGGGCGTGCGGATCACCGACCTGCCCATCACCCCGATCAAGATCCTCGAGCGGCTCGCGGGCGAGGACGCATGAGCGAGGCGCTGCCCAGGGAGATCGAGCGCAAGTACCTGCTCTCGGCGCGGCCCGAGCTGCCGGCCGGCGTCGAGAAGATCCACCTCGTCCAGGGCTGGCTGCCGGGCGAGCGGCTGCGCGAGCGGCTGCGGCGCACGACCTTCGCCGACGGCCGGGTGGTCCACCACCGCGCGCTGAAGCTCGGGCGCGGGGTCGAGCGGATCGAGCTCGAGGAGGAGACCACCCCCGAGATCTTCGAGCACCTCTGGGTGCTCACCGAGGGGTGCCGGGTGGAGAAGGAGCGCTACCTCGTCCCGGCGGGGGCCGACGGCCTCTGCTGGGAGATCGACGTCTTCCTCGACCGCGAGCTCTACCTCTGCGAGGTGGAGCTGCCGAGCGCGGACCTGCAGCCCGAGCCGCCGCCCTTCGTCGCCGCGGTCCTCGAGCGCGAGGTCACCGAGGAGCCGGGCTTCACCAACCTCGAGCTGGCGCGCTAGCCGGCGCGCACCACCAGCACGAGGTCGCCGAGGAACTCGGAGGCGTCGTAGCTGGAGAAGACGGGGACCTGGACGAGGCCCAGCTCGTCCTTCGCCTGCTGCAGCTCCTGCTTGCCGACGTGGGGCAGCGTGAGGCCCGCCGGGAGCGCGCCCCACTGCCCCAGGGTCTCGCCCTGGGCGCTGCGCACGACGACGTAGGCGACCCGGTCGGTCTTCTGGAGATCGTCGAGCTTGGACTGCACCTGCTTCTTCTCGGAGAAGAGGATCGCCGGCTCGGCCGAGCGGGCCATGTAGCGGGCGAGCACGGCGCCCCAGGCGAGATCGTGGGAGGCGGGCTCGGCCGCGGAGGCGGGCGCCACCACGTAGCCTCCCGCGCCGGCGTCCCCGTGAGCGCAGGCGGTCGTGAAGAGCGGCAGGGTGGCGACGGCCAGCGCGAGGGTGAGGGGCAGGGTTCTCTCTCTCATGGCGTACTCCAGAAAAATCGAAGAGGGGGAGAGCGGGGCTCTCGGGCACGCTCCGGAATTGCAGCGCCCGTACCAGCGTGGCGATCGGCCCAAGCGCCTGAAATCAGGCCGATCTTCGATCGGCAGCGGAGCCGGTGTTCTCGGATCCGGGTCCCGGGATCGGGACGCCGGCGTCTAGCGGAGGCGGAGCACCAGCACCAGGTCACCGAGGAACTCGGAGTCCTCGTAGCTCGAGAAGACCGGGACCTGGACGACGCCCAGCGCCTCTCTCGCCTGCTGCTGCTCCTCCTTGCCGAGGGCCGGCAGCTCCAGGCCCTCCGGGAGCGCCCCCCACTCCCCGAGGGGCTCGCCCTGGACGCTGCGCACGACGACGTAGGCGATCCGGTCGGTCTTCTGCAGATCGTCCAGCCTCGACTGCACCTGCTTCTTCTCGACGAAGAGGATCGCCGGCTCGGCCGAGCGCGCCATGTAGCGGGCGAGGACCGTGGCCCAGGCGAGATCCTGGGAGGGGGTGGCCTCGGGGGCCGCCTTCACCGCGTAGCCACCGGCGCCCGCGCCGGTGTCGCCGCCGTGGGCGCAGCCGACCGCCAGCAGGGTGAGCAGGGCGAGGCTTGCGATGGGGAGCGGGGCTCTCATGGTGCGTCTCCTGAACCGGTCCGGTCCTTCGACCGGGCCCGAGGAGAGACTACCATATTTATGTAACTTTCTATCCATCATACCTCGAAGAAACCTCCCCCCAAGAGACAACCCACCGAATTCAGGGACATCTGACATTCGGGTGGCACCTATCGGGGCACCTATCGGGGTGCTTCTTCTGAGTGCCGGGCGGCTAGCGGAGGGATTCGGCGAGGGCCTCGCTCTTCTCCCAGAGGGCCTCGGCCAGGGCGTCGTCCTGGGCCGAAGCGGAGGTCTTCGCCGGCTGGCAGTCGGACCAGTACTGGCCGGAGGCGCCCGCCCCGAGCGGGTTCACCGCGAGGAGGCACTGGGTCGCCGCACCCTGGGGGATGCTCTTCACCTTCGCCGGATCCATGGTGGTGAAGAAGGCCTCGGTCTCGCCGGGGTTGTTGCGGCCGAGGTTGGTGCGGATGACCCCGGGGTGGAGCGAGCAGGCGACCTTCGCGCTGCCCTCGAAGCGGCGGGCGAGGCTGCGGGCGAAGAGGACGTTGGCGAGCTTGGACTGACCGTAGGCGGGCCAGGCCGAGTAGGTCGCGGCCATCGAGAGATCGTCGAGCTCGATCCCCACCTCCGGCGCCATGAAGTGGGCGCCGCTGCTGACCACCACCACCCGGCCATCGGCGGCGAGGCGGTCCTCCAGGGCCCGGACCAGGATGAAGTGACCGAGGTGGTTGGTGAGGAACTGCAGCTCGAGGCCGTGCTTCACCGTTCGCTCGGGCAGGGCCATGATCCCGGCGTTGCAGATCAGGGCGTCGATCGGTCGGTCCAGCGCCCTCACCGCGGCCGCCGCCTCCCGGACCGAGCTCGGCTCGGAGAGCTCGCAGGCGATGGGGGTGCCCGCCACGCCGGCGCCCTCGAGCGCCTCCCGGGCCCGGGCCTCGGTGCGGGCGAGCCCGATGACGTGGGCGCCCCGCAGCCCGAGCACCCGGGCGGTCTCCTGGCCGATCCCCGAGTTGCAGCCGGTGACGAGGACGGTCTTGCCCGAGAGATCGAGGCCCTCGGTGACCTCCTCGGCGGTCGAAGAAAACGAGAAGTCGCTCATGACCCCAGACCATGCCCCCGCTCCCTGATAGGTGCCAGCCACTTAGTGGAGGCCGGATTCCAGGGGCTTGGCGGCTTGCCTGCCCCCTCGCCGGGAGCTTGCTAAGTGGCTGGCACCTGTCAGGAGCACCTGTCAGGAGGGTGGACGGGGCGTGGTAGATTGGCTCCTCATCGGGGGTGTGAAGCGGATGCAGCTGCAGTCGAAGATCTCGCCGGGGGTGGCGGTCGCGGTCCTGGGGACGTCGGTCCTCCTCGCGACGGCCTGCGGGCGGGACTTCGCCCTGCCGGTCCTGGTCGACACCCCGGTCCTCGATCTGCTCGTCGAGCCGGAGATCCTGCGGCCGGGGCAGACCCTCTCCATCTCCTTCCGGCCCCTGGTGGAGGGCACCCCCACGGTGACGGTGAACGGCCGCCCCGCCAACCGGGCCGATCCCCTCGCGCACCTCTACACCTACACCGTCGAGGGCACCGAGGGTGAGGTCCTCACCGTGCAGGTCGCCTTCCCCGGCGGGGAGTCGGCCACCGGGCAGGCCTTCGTCGATGCGGTGCCCCCCGAGGCCGCGGCCACCGCCGACCTGCTCCTGGAGATGCGGCCCCGGGGCTCGAACGATCTGCTCTCCGCCGTGGACGGAGCCTTCGCCGGGGACGTCGCCCGGGTGGTGATCTCCGCCGATGCGGCCGGCGAGGAGCTCCTCGCCACCGTGGTGCCCTCCTCGGGCGGCGGCTTCACCGGGCTCTCGGTGGGAGACAACAGCGCGGCCCTCCTCCACGTCCTCGCCGAGGACGCGGTGGGCAACCGCAGCCCGCCGACGGTGATCCCCAACGACATCGCCGCGCCGGCCTTCACCGCCCTGCGCCTCTCCCCCGATCCGCCCCGCTCGGGCGCCCCCTTCCGGATCGAGATCGAGAGTGATCCGGACGTGGCGAGCGCCGACGCCACCTACGATCGAGGCGGCGCCCTGGCCGAGGCCGCCCTGGCCCTCGAGGGCGGCGCCTGGGGGGTGGAGCTCGGGGCCCTCGACTACACCGGCCCCGCCACCCTCTCCCTCGAGCTCATCGACGCCGCCGGCAACCCGGCCCGGCAGGAGCTCTCCCTCGAGGTCGCCCCGCCGGCCGCCCTGGACGAGGCGGCGATCCGCCTGCGGCGGACGAGCCCGGATGCGCCCACCTGGGAGGTCCTCGGCCTCCCGGGCGCCGCCCCGGCCGGCACCGAGCTCGCCGTCTCCCTCCTGGTGGTCGGCTCGAGCTGGGCCCCCCAGGGCACGGCGCTCGTGGGCCCCGACGGCGCCTTCCCCGCCGTCGCCCTCGACCGGGACCTGGCCCCCAGCGACACCCTCGGCCTCGAGGTGCGCCTGCCGGGGACCAGCACCAAGCTCGTCTCCACCTTCCTGAGCCCCGACCGGACCCGGCCCGGGCTGGCCTCCACCCCGGCCGGCCTGGTCGGCGGACCGGCGGCCCCGATCCAGGTGACCTTCACCACCAGCGAGCCGGTGGTCGACGGGGTCACCCTCGTGACCGCGGTGGCCCCCGCCCGGCGCACCGACCCCGGCGGCGAGACGACCGCCCCGGCCTTCGAGTACCTCGTCCCTCCCTCCCATCCGGACGGCGCCCTCGAGGCCACCCTCACCCTGATCGATCGCGCCAACAACGTGGGGGTCGTCCTCCTCGACCTCGTCGCCGACACCACCGGCCCCGCGGTCTCCTTCGACTGGAGCGAGCCCCTCACGCCCCCGACCTCTCTCCTGCCGCCCCCCGACGTCACGGCGACGATCACCGACGGCCACGCCGCGGTCGCCAGCGTGAGCTACCGCGCCTTCCGGGTGGACCTCGGGCAGTGGTGGTCGGGCACCGGCTACGACGCCCCCGCGCCCGTCGATCACCCCATCGCGCTCGCCGCCCTGCCCGACTGGCGCTTCTGGCTCCGGGACCAGGGCCGGCCCGCCGGAGAGCCCCTCCTCGACCTGCCCATCAACGGCCGGATCCGGATCTTCTTCGACCTCGCCGACACGGTGGGCAACACCTCCCGCCACACCTTCACCGCCTCACGCTACGCGAGCGCCGACGTCTTCCAGGAGGGGAGCGGCCGCGGCTGGCTCTCGGCGGCCGCCCTCGCGGGCCCGGTGGCCTGCGCGGTCGGGCGCTCCTACGAGAGCGCCGGCGGCGCCTACGATCCGGGCGGGGGCAGCTTCTTCCTCCTGGGCTCCTCCGACCACGGGGTGACCTGGAGCCGGAAGCCCACGCCCGTCGCGGTGACCGGGGAGAGCCCCTACCCCACGGACCTCGCCCTCGACGACCTGGGCGCCCGCGGGGTGGTCGTCGGCTCCGACGGCCTGGTGCTGACCCTCCGGGCCGGGTGCAGCGCCGACGCGGTCATCGACCTCGGCCTCCAGGGGAAGCTCGCGGCGGCGACCTGGGAGGGTGACACCGCCTGGATCGCCGGGGACGACGGCGTCTTCCGGGGCGATCAGGGCGGCACCCTCTGGACCCCGGTGCTCGACTGGCCTCGCTTCACCGGGATCGTGCGCCTGGGTCCGGGCCGCCTCCTGGCCTCGACCGCCTCCGGCGCCTTCCACCGCTCGACGGACGGCGGCGCGACCTGGAGCGCCCATCAGGTCCTCACCCCCACCCAGGAGATCACGGCGCTGACCGCCGACGACGACGGGATCGCCTACGCCGGCGGCGCCGGCTTCCTCCTCGAGTCCCACGACGGCGGCCAGAGCTGGGCGCCGGTGGCGATGCCCCTGAACATGACCGACTACGGGGTCTGGCAGACCTGGCAGCTCCAGGCCTCGGGGACCCGCGACGGCTTCTGGGCGCTGGTCCAGTACCAGATGGAGAACACCTCGAACCCCGCCTCGCCCTACGTCTACACCGAGTGGTGGTTCGCCAGCCGCGCCGGGGGACCCTGGCTCTGGATGGGGAACTACGGGGACGGCTACTTCCGCTACCGGCGCTCGTCGGTCCTGATGTTCGACACCTACCGGGGCTGGCTCCTGGGCTTCGACGACCAGGCGGGCGAGCCGGTGGTGCTCCTCGAGAGCACGGTGAGCGGCGGACCGCAGGGTTGGAGGTGGTGGCCCTAGGGCGCCTCCTCCGGCCCCGGGCCGAGGAGATCGCTCGGTGACCAGCCCCGCTCCTTGCCGATCCGGACCAGCCGGCTGACGACCGCGATCCAGGCGGGGCTGACGAGGAGCGAGAGGGCGATGATGCCCACCGCGAGGTTGCGGCCGAAGTCGCTGATGAGCCCCGAGCGCCCGCCGACCTCGGCCAGGACGAAGGAGAACTCCCCGACCTGGGCCAGCAGCTTGGCCAGGTGCTCGAGCACGAAGCCCAGGTCGATCATCATCCCCACCGAGACGAAGAAGACCGCCACCAGGAGCACCCGCAGGGGCTCGAGGCTGCGGTGCACCCACTCGGTCTCCCGGGCGGAGGCGACGACGATCCCGGCGACGAAGGCGCCCAGGGCGGTGGAGAGCTGGAAGAGGGCGGTGAGGGTGGCGAAGCCGAAGCAGAGCACGAAGGCCCCGAAGACCTGCAGCTCGTGATCGTCGCGCAGGCGGCTGGCGAAGGGCAGGGAGATCTGTCCGCGGCGCAGGATGAGCGCGACCACGGTGATGATCCCGACGCCCCCCACCACCTGGAGCCCGACGGTGGTGAGATCCTCGGCGCCGGTGGAGAGCAGGCCGATCACCAGGAGCATCGGCACCACGGCCATGTCCTGGACCAGGAGGATGCCCAGGGCGTCGTGGCCGGCCTGGGAGGCGAGCTGCCCCCGGCTACGGAGGATCGAGATCACCACCGCGGTGCTCGAGAGGGAGATGACGAAGCCGAGGAGCACGGAGCGCCCGAGGGGCCAGTCGAGGAAGGCGCCGAGGGCGAGCACCAGCCCGACGCTGGCGAGGATCTGCAGGAGGGTGCCCCCGATCGCGACCTTCCAGTTGGCGACCAGGCGGGGGAGGGAGACCTCCATCCCGAAGAAGAAGAGGAGGAGGACGACCCCGAAGTCCCCGAGCCGGGCGGCCACCGCGGGCTCGGCGAAGATCTCCAGGCCGTGCTCGCCCAGGAGGACACCGGCCAGCAGGTAGACGATGACGTGCGGCTGACGCAGGCGCCGCAGGATCATGCCGAGGACGAGCACCAGCAGGGCCGCCCCGACGACCTTCGGCAGGTAGGGGTCCAGGTGCACGCGCGGGCGCTCCTAGTCCTCGGCGGAGACGGCGCCGGCGAAGAAGCGGCGCAGGATCTGTTGCTCGATCTGGCCCGTCTCCTGGGCCCGGGCCGGCACCCGCAGGTTCAGGGCGTACTCGCCCTCCTTGAGGACCTGGAGGGAGGCGTTGGGATCCACCAGGAAGGACTCCAGGCCGTGCTCACGGGCGGTCTGCTGCATGTCCCGCCGGGCCTCGTCGAGGTAGGGGGCGCAGACCTCCCGGGCGACCTCGAGCAGGCGCGCCTCGGCGGCCTCCCAGGGCTCTCCCTTGCCCACCGGGACCGAGATGATGTGCAGCACGAAGGCGTGAGTGAAGGTCTCGTTGGTGACGGTCTGGGAGAGGAGGAGCGCGTTGGGGAGGATCAGCGCCCGGCCCGTGCGGCGGTGCCAGGGACCGACCTCCAGGAGGGTGGTGGTCAGCGCGCCGATGTCGATGACGTCCCCCCGGATCCCGCCGATGGCGACCCGATCGCCCACGGTGTAGCTGCCCGCGCTGGCGCGCAGGAGCGCCCCGCTGAAGCAGAGGATCAGCTCCTTGGTGGCGATCACGATGGCCGCGGCGATGGCCGCCACCGAGATCGCGAAGGTGCGTAGCTCGGAGGCCCAGACGACGGTCAGCCCCAGGAAGAGGAGCAAGAGCGAGGCCCAGCGCACCTGCACCATCCAGCGCAGCTGCATCTGGTTGCTCGGCCAGTGCACGCGCCTCACGAAGCGAAGGGCGATCACCCGCAGGATGACCACCAGCAAGAGCACGATGCCGGTGGCCAGCAGGTTGCGCAGGAAGCCGCTGTCCTGGAGCAGGGTCTCGATCTCCATCGCTCTAGTCCCGTCTCCCCAGCCAGCCCCTGCGCCAGAAGAAGGCGAGCAGGAGCAGCGAGGTGATGGCCATGATCCCGAGGGCGTAGGGGTAGCCGTAGCGCCAGGAGAGCTCGGGCATGTTCCAGGGTGAGCTCTGGGCGTCGAAGTTCATGCCGTAGAGGCCGGCGATGAAGCCCAGGGGCATGAAGAGGGTGGCGATGATGGTGAGGACCTTCATCACCTCGTTCATCCGGTGATCGTTCGCCGAGAGGTAGATGTCCATCAGGCCGGCGCAGAGATCGCGGCTGGAGTCGACGGCGTCCAGCAGACGGGCGGCGTGGTCCTGGCAGTCCCGCAGGAAGACGCGGGTCGCCTCCTCGATCTCGACCTCCTCGGTCCGGGCGAGGAAGCCGAGGGCCTCGCGGGTGGGGTAGAGCTGGCGGCGCAGGGCGTGCAGGCCCTGCCGGTACTCGTGGAGCTCGGCGGCGGCCGTGGGCCCGGCCCCCGCGTGGATGCGGTCCTCGAGCCGCTCGAGCTTCTCGTCGAAGTCCTCGACCACCGGGAAGTAGCTGTCGATGATCGTGTCGAGGACGGCGTAGGCCAGGTAGTCGGCCCCCGCGTTGCGGATGCGCCCGCGGCCGTGGCGCAGGCGGGTGCGGACCGGATCGAAGCAGTCGCCGGGGCGCTCCTGCAGGGTGAGGACCCAGCCCTTGCCGAAGAAGAGGCTCACCTGCTCGAGCTGCACCGAGCCCTGGCCCACGGGCATCCGCACCACGGCGTAGATCTGATCGTCGTAGTCCTCGATCTTGGGCCGCTGGTGGACGTTCATCACGTCCTCCAGCGCCAGGGGGTGCAGGTCGAAGTGCTCCCCCAGGGCCCGGATGGTCTCGACGTGGTCCACCCCGTCGACGTCGACCCAGACCACCGGCGCGCTGCCCTGGAGGCCCTTCAGCTCGGCGACCGAGGTGAGCTCCTTCTCCTCGATCGTCTCGGGCCCGTAGGTGATCACCCGGATCGTCGGCCGCCGCGCCTCGGGGGTCTCGTTGAGGGTGCCCGGGGGGGCTCCCACCACCGCCTTGTGGTGGGTCAGCCGGCCGATCTGATCGACGATCTTCCTTCGTACGCGGTCCATGCGCGCCCCCCCCTTCAGGAGTCTCCTCTCCTCTACCTCCCCTCCCGGACGAAGGGGAGCCCCGCGCCGTCCGGGGCGCCGGCTCAGCGCTTGTCGGGGAGGTGGCCGCTGTGGCGGACGTCCCGCCCGAGGAGACAGAAGATGACCTCCTCGGCGAGGTTGGTGGCGTGGTCCCCCACCCGCTCGAGCCACTTGGCGATGGACTGGATGTGGATCCCCTCGTGCATCCAGTCGGGCCTGCTCCGCATGATGTCCAGGATGTCCTTGAAGACCTTCTCGTAGAGGTGGTCCACCTCGTCGTCCCGCCCGAGGACCGCCCGGGCCTTCTCCGGGTCCTTCTCGACGAAGGCGTCGATGGCGTCGTGGACCATCCCCCGGGCCAGCTCGGCCATCCGGGGGATGTCGATGTAGGGCTGGGGAGGCGGCGGCTTGCCCGCCAGGTCCTCGGCCCGCTCGGCGATGTTCACGGCCAGGTCACCGATCCGCTCCAGGTCGGTCACCATCTTCAGGGCCAGCGCCATGAAGCGCAGGTCCGAGGCCATCGGCTGCCAGCGGGCGAGGACGAGCAGGCAGAGCTCGTCGATCTCCATCTCCTGCCGGTTCACCGGGCCGTCGTCGCGGATGACCTTCCGGGCCTTGTCCGCGTCGCGCTCGACGAGCGCCTCGATGCTCTCGTCGATCATCGTCTCGACGCTGCCGGCCATCTTCAGGAGGGCCTCGCGCAGCTCGCCCAGCTTCGCCTCGTACTCTCGATCGGTGTGACTTCTCCCAGGCATGACGCGACCCTACCCGAACTTTCCGGTGATGTAGTCCTCGGTCCGGCCGTCCTCGGGAGAGGTGAAGAGGCGATCGGTCGCCCCCACCTCGATGAGGTCGCCGGTGAGGAAGAAGGCGGTCGTCCCCGAGATGCGCGCGGCCTGCTGCATGTTGTGGGTGACGATCACGATGGTGTAGCGCTCCTTGAGCGCGTGGATGAGGTCCTCGATCCGGGCGGTGGCCACGGGGTCGAGGGCCGAGCAGGGCTCGTCCATGAGCAGCACCTCGGGCTGGACGGCCAGGGAGCGCGCGATGCAGAGGCGCTGCTGCTGTCCGCCGGAGAGGCTCCCCCCGGGCGCGTCGAGGCGGTCCTTCACCTCGTCCCAGAGCGCCGCCTGCGCGAGGGCCTGCTCGGTGAGCTCCTCGGCCCGGCTCCGCTCGAGGCGCCCGGTCAGGGTCAGCCCGGAGAGGACGTTCTGCCGGATGCTCATGGTGGGGAAAGGGTTGGGCTTCTGGAAGACCATCCCCACCTTCCGGCGCAGGAGCACCGGATCGATCGCGGGATCGTAGACGTCCTCCCCCTCGAGGAGGACCTCCCCGGCCGAGGTGGCGCCGGGGACCAGCTCGTGCATCCGGTTCAGGCAGCGCACGAAGGTGGACTTGCCGCAGCCCGAGGGGCCGATGATGGCGGTGACGTGGCGCGGCTTCATCGCGAGGTCGATGCCATGGAGGACCTCGTTCTCGCCGAAGGCGGCCGTGAGGCCGCGCGTCTCCATCTTCGGGATCGGCGCGGGCGCGGGCGTCGTCTGGGCAGTTTCGGTCATGGCGTGCTTCAGGCGCGGCGGGAGTGCCGCTGGCGCAGGAGGATGGCGACGGTGTTCATCAGGAGCATCACCGTCAGGAGGACCAGGATCCCGGCGGCGGCGTTCTGCACGAAGGCCTCCTGGGGCCGGGAGACCCAGTTGAAGATCTGGATCGGCAGCGCGGTGAAGGGGGCGTCGATGCCGTCGGGGAGGAAGGTGACGTAGGTCAGGGCGCCGACCACCACGATGGGCGCGGTCTCGCCGATGGCGCGGGAGGTGGCGAGGATCGCGCCGGTGAGGATGCCGGGGAGGGCCGCCGGGAGCACCACCCTCCGCACCACCGACCAGCGGGTGGCCCCCAGGGCGTAGGCCGCCTCCCGGTAGCCCCGGGGGACGGTCCGCAGGGCCTCCCGGGTGGAGAGGATCACGATGGGCAGGACCAGCAGGGCGAGGGTCAGGGCGCCGGCGACGAGCGAGCGGCCCAGGCCCAGCGCCCGGACGAAGATGCCCAGGCCCAGGATGCCGTAGATCACCGAGGGCACCCCGGCGAGGTTGGCGATGTTGGTCTCGATCAGGCGCGAGAGCCTGCCGCGCTTCGCGTACTCCTCCAGCCAGACCGCGGCCCCGATGCCCGCCGGCAGGGCGACGGCGGCGGTCAGGAGGATCAGGTAGATCGAGCCGACCAGCCCCGGGAGGATGCCGGCCTTGTGGGCGTGCCGGGAGGGGTAGCTGCCGAGGAAGTCGAGGGAGAGGCGACCGAGGGCGTCGATGGCGACGTCGGCGACCAGCACCACCAGCAGCAAGAGGGGCAGCCCCACCGCCAACAGACACAGGGCCAAGAAGAGGCGCTCGGGCCAGGGGCTGCGGCTCCCCCGCTGTAGCTCCTGCAACGACATCGCCTAGAGGTCCCGAGCCTTCCGCGCGAAGCGCTGACCCACGAGGTTGAAGGCGAGGGTGAGCAGGAAGAGGCAGGTCGCGACCACGAAGAGGGTGCGGTACTCGAGGGTGCCGTTGGGCACGTCACCCAGGGAGACCTGCACGATGTAGGCGGTCATGGTCTCGACCGGGACCCGGGGGTCGATGGTCAACCGCGGCTGCTGGCCGGCGGCGATGGCGACGATCATCGTCTCGCCGATGGCCCGGGAGACCGCGAGGATCACCGAGGCGATCACCCCGGAGCGGGCGGCGGGCAGCACCACCCGGAAGATGGTCGAGAGCCGGCTGGCCCCCAGGCCCCAGGCGCCCTCCCGCAGGGTGGTCGGGACGGCGTGGAGGGCGTCCTCGGAGAGGGAGGAGATCATCGGGATGATCATGATCCCCATGACCAGGCCGGGGGAGAGGGCGTTGAAGCCCGAGAGCCCCGGCACGACCTTCTGGAGCAGGGGCGTCACCACCACCAGGGCGAAGTAGCCGTAGACGATGGTCGGGACCCCCGCGAGGACCTCGAGGGCCGGCTTGAGGATCGCCCGCGCCCAGGACGGCGCGAGCTCGGAGAGGTAGATCGCCGCGAGCAGGCCCAGGGGCAGGGCCACGCACATGGCGATGCCCGCGATGAGCACCGTGCCGCTGACCAGGGGCCAGATGCCGAAGTGCTTCTCGGCGAAGAGCGGGGTCCACTCGGTGTCGAGGAGGAGCTGGGCGACGGAAGCCTCCTCGAAGAAGGAGAGGGTCTCGCCGGCGAGGACCACCACGATGCCCAGGGTCGTCCCGATCGAGAGCAGGCCCGTCGCAAGCAGGGCGTGCTCGATGAGACGCTCCCGCAGGGGCGTCGCCCCTCCTCGCTGCCCGAGCGAAGAGGGGGCCCCACCTGCGGTGGTCGTCTGGGATGCGTGGTCCATTCGCCGCGAGAAAGAGGTGTCAGTCTTCGCTTCCGCCGAGGAGCGCCTCGACGCTCACGCCGACCCGGGATCCCCCCGACGCGCCGGAGAAGACGGAGCCCTCGGTGCGGGCCGCGAAGCGCTCGCGGGCGAGCTCGTAGGCCTTCTGGGGAAGCGGGATGTAGCCCACCTCCTTCGAGAGCGCGGCCCCCTCGGTGAGGTAGAAGGTGATGAGGTCGTGCACGGCCTTGCGCTCGGCGGACTTCTTGCTGACGTAGATGAAGATCGGGCGGGAGAGAGGCTGGTAGCTGCTGTTGGCCACGGTCTCGAGGGAGGGGGCGATGGCCTCGGCGCCCTCGTCGACCTTGATCGGGACCACCTTCAGCTTGGCCTTGTTCTCGGTGTAGTAGGCGAAGCCGAAGAAGCCCAGGGCCAGCTCGTCGGTGGAGACGCCCTGCACCAGGACGTTGTCGTCCTCCGAGGAGGTGAAGTCGCCGCGGCTGGAGTGCTCCTTACCGACGATGGCCTTGGTGAAGTAGTCGTAGGTGCCGGAGTCGACGCCGGGGCCGAAGAGGTGGAGCTCCTTCTCGGGCCAGCCCTCGCGGATCTGCGACCAGGTCTTCACCGCTCCTTGCGCCTCCGGCTCCCACATCTTCTTGAGCTCGGCGACGGTGAGGTGATCGACCCAGTCGTTCTTCGGGTTCACCACCACGGCGATGCCGTCGTAGGCGACGGGCAGCTCGATCACGCCGATGCCGTGCTCCTTGCACTTGGCTTCTTCACTCGACTTGATGGGCCGCGAGGCGTTGGAGATGTCGGTCTCGCCGGTGCAGAACTTCTTGAAGCCGCCGCCGGTGCCGGAGACGCCGATGGTGACCCGGGCGCTCTTGTTCGCGGCCTGGAACTCCTCGGCCACGGCCTCGGAGATGGGGTAGACGGTGCTGCTGCCGTCGATGGAGATGATGGCAGCCTCGTCGGTCTTGCTGTCGGTCTTGCTGTCCGAGGTGCCGGTAGTGTTGCCTTCGCTGGCCTCGCGCTGCTTGGAGCAGGCGGTGGTGCCGAGCGCGAGCACGGCCAGGGAGAGAGAGAGGAGGATGCTGTGCTTCTTCATGTTCGTTTCCTTCGGGTGTGTGCGCAGAATCAGAAGGAGAGCTGGAGCTGGGCCCGCACCAGGATGTCGGTGCTGCCGTCGCCGTGGAGGAGCGCACCACCGTCGAGCTGGTACTTCAGGCCGTGGCCCTTCGAGAAGTCGGTGAGGACGAGGAGGAGCTCCTGGTCGGCGTCGTCGGCCTCGGCGGGATCCACCAGGGCCCAGCGGGCGCCCAGGTAGTACTTGCCACCGATGGTGTAGCCGGCCTGGAGGCGGGCGCCGAGGGCCGCCGCGGCGAGATCACCGAAGGCGCTGCCGGTGGCGTCCTGGGCGAGGAAGAGCTCGCCGGTGCAGGAGAAGCCCTGGATCTTCAGGATGGCGTCGACGCTCTGGCGGTGGACGAAGTCCCCGTCGGCCGAGCCCACGTCGGAGGCCAGCGAGGCCGCGACGCCGAAGCGCAGGCCGCCGCCCTCGAGGTCGGCCTCGCTGTAGCCCTCGAGCTTGCCGTGGTTGTAGCCGGCCCGCAGGACCAGGGTGGGCTGGAAGAGGGAGGGCACGTTCGAGAACTTGCCGCTGGTGACGCTGCCCTCGCCGGTGGCCGGATCCACCTCGACGTCTCCCGTGAACCTCGCCTTGTCGCCGGTGCCGTTGAAGACCCCGGCCGCCCACTCGAAGGTCGGCGACTTGCTGAAGTCGTTGTGGAGCATCAGGCCGATGTCCCGGCCGGCGCCGAAGGCCTTGTCGGTGATCGCCCGGTCGACGAAGGCCAGCTTGCCGGAGGAGGTGAGCTGCTGCCGGGAGAAGGGCTTCTTGTACTGACCGACGGCGACCTTCAGGCTCTTGCTGGCCTTGAAATCGACGAGGGCGTCCTTCAGCGCGGCGCCGCCCTTGCCGAAGTCGAGCTGCAGCTTGGTGGAGACCTTGCCGGCCCAGTGCTTGCCCTTGAGGGTGACGCGGGCGCGGGGGATGGAGAAGGCGGCCTCGGGGTCCGCGTCCTCGACGATCTCGGTGGCGAAGCGAGCCTGGATCCGGCCCTGGAGGGTCAGCTGCTGGCTCCCGTCGGCGCTACGGATGAAGAAGCCCTTGTCGTAGCCCGAGGTCGGGTGGGCGGCGGGCTCGGCGGCCTCCTCCTCGGCCCGGAGGGCGGTGGGGAAGAGGGCCAGGAGGGAGGCGATGCACAGAGCGTGGAGGGTCAGGCGCGTCATGGTTCGGATTCCTCTCGGAGGTGTTCGGGGCGCACTCTGCTCCCCGCGTGTGACAGCCAGGTGACATCTTCGGCGGTAGGGGGGATCAGGCCAGGGGCAGCCAGAGCCAGAAGACCGAGCCCCGGGGCGCGTTGGGGCGCACCCCCACCGATCCGTCCATCGCCTCGCACAGATTCCGGACGATGGAGAGGCCCAGGCCCGTTCCTCCGGCGGCCCGGGAGCGGCCGGGATCGACGCGGTAGAAGCGCTCGAAGATCCGGTCGTGGTGGCGAGGCTCGATCCCCGGGCCGTCATCGACGATCCGCAGCTCGAGGCCTCCGTCCACGGCGCTGGCCTCCACCCGCACCCGGCCACCCTTCGCGCCGTAGCGGAGGGCGTTCTCCACCAGGTTGTGGAGGATCTGCTGGAGCGCCAGCCGGTCCGCGAGCACGACCGCGGCCTCGTCGATGGCCAGCTCGATCGTGACCCCCTGCCCCTGCGCCTCGTCGGCGAGGGCCCCGATCACCTCCCGGGCGACCTCCGCCGGGGCCACCGCCTCCCGGCGCAGCTCCCGCTGGCCGCTCTCGACCTCCGAGAGGTCGAGGAGGTCGGCCAGCAGGCTCTCGAGCCGGTGAGCGTTGCGCTCGATGGCCTCGAGGAAGCCCCGGCGGGCCCCGGCCTCCTCGAGGGCGCCGCCGAGGAGGGTCTCGGCGTTCATCTTCACCGCGGCGACCGGCGTGCGCAGCTCGTGGGAGACGTTGGCGACGAAGTCCCGGCGCACCCGCTCCAGGCGGCGCAGCTCACCGACGTCCCGGAGGGTGAGCAGGCTGCCTCCCTCATCGAGGCGTCGGCAGTCGATCAGCATCGTCGGCCGCAGCCCCCGCGCGGGCAGCTCCAGCTGACCCTCGCCGGCCTCCACCAGCGTCGCCAGCTCTGGGGCCCGGATCACCTCCACCAGCCGACGGCCCACGAGCGTCCCCAGGCCCAGCATCAGCTCGGCGGCGCGGTTGGCGATGACGATCGCCTGGCCCCGATCGAGGAAGACCACCCCGTCCCGCAGGCCGTCGATGGTGCGCCGGAGCAGCGCCGCCTGGGCTCCGTGGCGCTCGCGGGCGGCCTCCACCTCCCGGCTCAGCCGGTCGATCGCCCCGAAGAGGGTCGCGGTGGCCTCGTCGGTGCGCCCGGCGCCGGCGAGCTGGGTCGGTCCCCCCTCGAGGGCGGCCCGGATCCGCTCGGAGACGCCCTCGACCGAGCGGCCGAGGCGGCGCTGCGCGAGGAGGGTGGTCGCGGCGGCGAGCAGCGGCGCGCCGATCACCGCCAGGATCGCGCCGATCATCAGGGCGCGGGTGTCCGGCTGGAAGGGGTCACCCGCGGCCGCGGCCACGAGGAAGCCGGCCAGCGCGAGGAAGGCGGCGAAGAGCAGCAGGACCCGCCAGAAGAA
This sequence comes from Deltaproteobacteria bacterium, assembly GCA_029210625.1. NCBI lineage: Bacteria > Pseudomonadati > Myxococcota > Myxococcia > Deltaproteobacteria bacterium. Next base: position 154,060 of record JARGFU010000004.1, read on the forward strand.
GCCGCGGATCACCTCGCCGCTCCCTCGTCGGCGGGGGGTGACTCCAGGAAGCGGTAGCCCAGCCCCCGCACCGTCTCGATGTAGGCGCCCGCCACCCCGAGCTTCTGGCGCAGGCGCTTCACGTGGGTGTCGACGGTCCGGGTGACCATCTCCTCGGAGGCGTCCCAGACCTCGGTGAGCAGCTGCCCCCGGCTCTGCACCCTCCCCCGGCGCTCGAAGAGGGTCGAGAGGAGCTTCAGCTCCAGCGCCGTCAGCGAGAGGGGCTCTCCCTCGACCCTCACCGCTGCGCCCGCGAGATCGAGCTCGAGGACCCCGAAGCGCCGAGGACCCTCCTCCTTCGCGGGCCGCCGGCGCAGCAGGGCCTGGAGCCTCAGGATCAGCTCGCGGGTGGAGAAGGGCTTCACCACGTAGTCGTCGGCGCCGAGCTCGAAGCCCCGCACCCGATCGGCCTCGGCGCCCCGGGCCGTGAGCATGATGACGGGCAGATCGGCCAGGCGCTCGTCGGCCCTCACCCGCTTGCAGAGCTCGGTCCCGGGCAGGTCGGGGAGCATCAGATCGAGGAGGAGGAGGTCGGGCCGGGGCTCGGCCGCCAGGCGCTCCAGCGCTCCGGCCCCGGTCATCGCGCTCTCGACGACGAAGCCCGCGCGCGAGAGGTCGTAGACCAGGGGACCGAGGAGGTCCTCCTCGTCCTCCACGATGAGGATGGTCGAGGCCACGGGCGCAATCTAGCCGACGTCTCGGAGATCGCCACCCTCGCCGACTTTCCTCGGACGCCGCCCTCGGCCGATGATGCGGCGCATGGGCGTGGACTTCTCGCACTGGCGATCGATCCTGGAGGAGGTCTACGGTGGCGGCCGGCGCTGGCTGCTGGCCGGGGACGTGCTGGCGCCCCTGACCGGGCTCGCGGCCACCCTGGGCGAGCTCGGCGCCGGGGAGTGCTTCCGCCTCGCCTCCTCCCGGGGCACCGGCCCCCTGCCCGAGGGGCAGGATCACCTGGCCCTCGACCTCGGCGTGAACCACCGGGCGGGGCAGAGCCTGATGGACGCGATCCGCGCCGGGCAGCGGGCCCTCCTCGAGCTGCCGCTCGAGGCCCTCGAGCGGATCGAGGCCTTCGACTCCGCGCGCGAGGCCCGGGTGATCGGCACGATCTTCGACGACGGGAACCCGGTGGCCGGCCGGGAGAAGTTCGGGCGGCGGCGGCCGGAGTGGATCGCCCTGGAGGACAAGACCGTGCTCGCCCCCCTGTGGGCGGCGGCCGGGGTCGAGGCGGCGCCCGAGCGGATCGTCCCGGGCGACGCCGGGAGCTTGCTTCGCGCCCACGCCGAGCTCGACGCGCTGGTCGGGGAGGGCCTCGGGACGGTCTGGGCCGGGGACAACACGGAGGGGTGGCACGGCGGCGCCGAGGCCACCTTCTGGGTGCCCGACGACGAGGCGGCGCGAGAGACGAGCGCTCGAATCGCCGGCCGCTTCGAGAAGGTGCGGATCATGCCCTTCCTCGACGGCATCCCCTGCAGCATCCACGGGGTGGTCTTCCCCGATCACGTCGTCGCCCTGCGCCCCTGCGAGATGATCGTCCTGCGGCGGCCCGACCACAGCGGCCTCGTCTACGCCCGCGCGGCGACCTTCTGGGACCCGCCGGCCGCCGACCGGGAGGTGATGCGCCGGGCGGCGAAGCGGGTGGGCGCGCACCTGCGCGAGTCGGTGGGCTTCCGGGGCGCCTTCACCATCGACGGGGTGATGAGCGCCGGGGGCTTCCGGCCCACCGAGCTCAACCCCCGCTTCGGCGCCGCCCTCGGGGTGATGAGCCGGGGGGTGGACCTCCCGCTGATGCTCACCTTCCTGGCGGTGGTCGAGGGAGTCGAGGCGGACTGGCGGCCCGAAGCGCTGGAGGAGGCCCTGCTCACCGCCGCCGACGAGAGCCGCAGCGGCGCGGGTGGGGGCTTCCCGCAGATCACCGTGAGCGAGACCCGCGAGGCGCTGCTGCGCTTCGAGGAGGTCGACGGGGCGCTGCGCGCCGAGCTGCTCGACAAGCCGGCCGAGGGCGCGGCGGAGCCCGAGGGCGTGGACGCCGACGTCCTCCTGGGCCCCGGGCCCGGCGGGGGCTACCTCAACATCGCCCTGCGCCCCGGGCGCACGCCGGTGGGGCCGAGCGCGGCGCCCCGGATCGCCGCCGGCATGGCCTGCGTGGACCGGGCCTGGTCCCTGGGGATGGGCCCCGCCGAGGCGGCGCCGGAGCACCGGCCGGGGACGCCGGGGCGATGAGGCTCTCGGTCGACGAGGTGCTCGAGCGCAGCCAGTGGGACTTCTTCTGGGTGCCCGACGACGTCAGCGTCGTCGACCGCCCCGAGCTCCTCTACGTGAGCTGCCGCCGGGACGTCGCCCACCTCAACGCCGTCACCCGCTGGCGGGCCGAGCCCTCGCGCTACGACGCGCTCCTCGCCGAGGTCCTCGCCGCGCACGAGGACGTCGAGAGCCGCTTCATGATGGTGCCCCACATCGAGCGGCCGGAGCTCGTGGACGCCCTCCTCGAGCACGGCTACGGGGTGGGCGACGCCCACGACGCCATGGCCATCGAGGTCGACCGCTACACGCCCCGCCCCGCCGGGGAGATCGTGACCCGGCGGGTGGAGACCCTCGAGCAGCTCGACGACGCCCTCCGGGTCACCGCGGTGGCCTTCGGCAAGGGGATCGGGATCCCCCCCGCCCAGCGGGCCGAGGCCCTGGCCGACTGCAGCGGCCCGGGGAAGCGGGTCTTCCGCGTGGTCGCCTACGACGCGAGGAGCGGCGAGCCCCTCTGCGCGGCGGGCTTCACCGAGTTCCCCGAGCTCTCCTTCGGCCTCTTCTGGGGGGGCGGGACGATCCCCTCGGGGAGGGGGAGGGGAGCCTACTCGGCCGTGGTGGCGGCGCGGGTGGAGGAGGCGGCGCGGAGGGGTCTGAAGCGAGTCGGGCTCTATGCGCGATTGAACACCTCGGCGCCGATCTGCGAGCGGCAGGGGTTCGAGAGGCATGGGCGGATGGTGTTCTGGTCGCGGATGCCCTGATGAAGGTTCGGGGTCGACGGGAAAGACCGGGTACGTGTACGTGTACGTGTACGTGCACGCTTACGGAGGAATGACATGAGGGGATGCAATCAGGCCGCCCTGTTGGCGTTCGGAGCAATGCTTCTCTTGGGCGCCGGGCCGGGCAGCTGCGCCAACGAGCCCACCGAGACCCGCTCGGTCTTCGAGGCGCCGCCCGAGGGCGAGGCGAAGCCCGAGCCCGCGACCGAGGTGGAGGCGGGCCCGACCGGGACGGTTCGCTCCGAGCCCGCCGCCCCCCTCGCCGGCCAGCCCCTGAAGATCATCGGCGGCCCGATCAGCTTCACCAACGGCTGCCAGGGCGTCGCCTCGGTGAAGGTCGAGGTCGACGAGGCGAAGGGGGAGATCGCGATCTTCTGGCTGCCGAAGTCGGTCGAGCCCGACGCCATCTGCTCGATGGCGATGCACGACGATCCCGTGGTGGCCTCGCTCGAGGGCCTCTCCGCCGGCGAGTACTCGGTGAAGTTCCACCCGCGCGGAGGTGAGGGCCGGGTGGTGGTCGCCCTCCCCGAGCGCGAGGCGCCGGAGGCCGGCGCGGAGTAGTCATGCACCCCGAGACCACCCTCCTCGCCCTCTTCGCCATCGCCGCGGCGGTGGCCATCCTCTCCCACCGCCTGCGGGTGCCCTACACCATCGCCCTGGTGGTCGCGGGCCTCGCGCTCGGCTTCTTCGAGGTGCTGGAGGCGCCGCACCTCACCAAGGAGCTGCTCTTCCTGATCGTCCTGCCGGGCCTGCTCTTCGAGGCGGCCTTCCACATGTCCTTCAAGGAGTTCTGGAAGGCGAAGGTCTCGATCTTCTCCCTGGCGGTGCCCGGCCTGATGGCGGCCATCGGCCTGACCGGCCTGCTGGTCTTCGTCGCGGTGGACGGCCTTGGCCTGGGCGAGGTGACCCTGCTGGAGGCGATGGTCTTCGGCACCCTCATCGGGGCGACCGACCCGATCAGCGTCCTGGCGATCTTCAAGGCCCTGGGGGTCGACCGACGCCTCTACACCCTGGTCGAGGGTGAGAGCCTCTTCAACGACGGCACCGCCGTGGTGATCTTCACGATCCTCCTGGGGGTGGTCCTCGGCGGTGAGGCCAGCCTGGGCAGCGCCACCTTCGAGTTCGTGAAGGTGGTCGGCATGGCCCTGCTCATCGGCGGCGCGATGGGCTGGCTGGGCTCGATGCTCACCAAGACCCTCGAGGAGCCGGTCATCGAGATCACGCTGACGGCCCTCGTGGCCTACGGCTCCTTCATCATCGCCGAGCACTTCCACTTCTCGGGCGTCATCGCCTGCGTGGTCGCCGGCATGATCTCCGGCTCCTGGGGCGCCCGGATCGGCATGAGCGCCTCGACGCGCCTGGCGGTGGTCTCCTTCTGGGACTACGCCGCCTTCGTCCTCAACTCGCTGGTCTTCCTGCTGGTGGGCTTCGAGGTGAAGATCGGCAGCCTGGTCTCCCACGCCGGGGCCATCGTCCTGGCCTGGCTGGCGGTGCTCCTCTCCCGGGCGATCGTGGTCTTCGGCAAGGGGCTGATCCTGCGCGCCATGAAGAAGGAGGCGCCGCCCTGGAGCTGGTCGGTGGTGCTGACCTGGGGCGGCCTGCGCGGCGGCCTCTCGATGGTGCTGGCCCTCGCCCTGCCCCGGGAGTTCGAGCACCGGGAGCTGATCCTCCACCTCACCTTCGGGGTCGTGCTGATCTCCCTCCTCCTGCAGGGCCTGACCATGAAGCCCCTGCTCTCCCTCCTCGGCCTCTCGGGCAAGGAGGACGACCGCCAGGACTACGAGGAGCGCACGGCCCGCCTCAAGGCGGCGCGCGCCGCCCTGCGCGAGCTCGAGGCCCTGAGGGCCGAGCACACCATCCCCTCGGTGATCCACGACCAGCTCCACGGCGAGCTCGAGCAGGAGCTCGCGGAGCTGCAGAAGGCCATCGACGACCTCACCGAGAAGCGGGTCGACATCCTCGACGCCGAGGTGCTGGCCCTGCGGCGGCACCTCCTGCAGGTGCGCAAGGAGGCCGTCCACGAGACCCACCGCCAGGGCACCATCGGCGAGCCGGTGATGCTGGCGCTGCAGCACGAGATCGACGACCGGCTCCTCGACCTCGCGGCGGCAGAGCACGAGGGCGGCGAACACTAGCCGCTACAAACAGGACCCCTCGTTGGCCGCCTTGATCGGGCGGCTCAAGCCCGTGACGGTCACGGTGGTGCCGCCGCCGCTGACCGTGACGTCGGCCGCCTCCCAGAGGTCGTCGCAGGCGAGGCTCTGGAAGGCCTCGAAGACCATCACCCCGTCGACGTAGATCCGGACGCGGGCGGTGGTCGCGCCGACGCTGCCCGAGCGGTAGTAGTGCACCCCCACCCGGAAGTCGCCGGCCCCGTCCCAGAGCACGTCGTGGTTGATGTTCTCGGGGCCGAAGCCGTTGGTGTCGTCCACGTCGAGGAGGGGATCGTTGGTGCAGTCGCCGTCGGGCACGCCCTGACCCCCCAGCCCCCAGTCGGGGTTCTTCTCGCTGTAGTGGCAGTCGCTGCCCTCGTCCCAGCCGCAGGCCGCCCCGGTGTAGCTGCTGTCGAAGAAGGTGCCGCCGGGGGCCCGGTAGTGCAGGTCGACGTCGGTGGTGTCGGTGTCCCAGGTCAGCTCGATGAAGAGGCGGACCAGGGGCGTGATGACGATGTCGACGCAGTCGGTGTCGCTGCAGCCCTCGGGGTCGGTGACCGTGAGGCAGGCGGTGAAGGTGTCGCCCACGTCGCCGAGGAAGGTGGGGTCCGGCGCGGTGGGATCGCTCAGGGTGGCGCTGCTCCCGCTGGGGGTGGTCAGGGTCCAGCTGTAGGTGAGGGCCTGGCCCCCGGGGTCGCTCGAGGCGCTGCCGTCGAGCTGGATCACGGTGTTGGGGACGTGGCTCTGATCGGGGCCCGCGGCGGCCACCGGCGCCCCGGCCGCGCCGCAGCCCTGGCAGGTGCCGTTGTCCACCGCCACGCAGGAGGTGAGCGCCTCGTCGCAGACGCCGTCGTAGCAGGCGTCCCCGCCGGTGACCCCCGAGCAGTCCCGGGCGACGCCGCCGCAGCTCCCGCCCGAACAGGTGTCGGCGGCGCTGCAGTAGAGGCCGTCGTCGCAGAGGGTGCCGTCGGGCTCCTGGCCGAGCGCGCAGGCGTCGCCCGCCTCGTCGCAGGTGCTGGCGTTGCAGGCGTCACCCAGCCCCGAGCAGTCCCGGGCCGCGCCGCCGGTGCAGCTGCCCCGATCGCAGGCCTCGCCCACGGTGCAGTAGAGCCCGTCGTCGCAGAAGGTGCCGTTGGCGAGCTCCTGCCCCTCGCAGCGGTTGCGGTTCTCCCGGCAGAACCCGACCCGGCAGGCGCCATCGAGGGCCGAGCAGTCCCGGGCCGCGCCGCCACAGGCGCCGGCGGTGCAGGCATCCCCCACCGTGCAGTAGAGCCCGTCGTCGCAGGCGGTGCCGTCGCTCAGGGCGCTGGCCTCGCAGGCCTGGCTCCCCTCGCTGCAGACCCCGGCGTTGCAGGCGTCCGAGAGCCCCGAGCAGTCCCGGGCCGCGCCGCCGCAGGCGCCGGCGCTGCAGCTGTCGCCCACGGTGCAGTAGAGGCCGTCGTCGCAGGCGGTGCCGTCGGTCAGGGGCTGGGCCACGCAGAGCCCGGAGACCTCGTCGCAGCTGCCCTCGAGGCAGAGCCCGTCGAGGCCGGAGCAGTCCCGGGCCGCGCCGCCGCAGACCCCCGCCGCGCAGCTGTCGCCCACGGTGCAGTAGCGTCCGTCGTCACAGGCCGTGCCGTCGGCGCGGGCGCTGCGGGCGCAGGCGCCGGCCGCCTCGTCGCAGAGGCCGAGGTTGCAGGCGTCGTCGAGGCCGCCGCAGTCGCGCGCCTGGCCCCCCTGGCAGGCGCCGGCCTGGCAGCTGTCGCTCACCGTGCAGTAGAGCCCGTCGTCGCAGGCGCTGCCGTCGGCAACCGGATCGGCCACGCAGCTGCCCGCCGCCTCGTCGCAGACCCCCGCGTTGCAGGCGTCGGTCAGGGCCGAGCAGTCGCGGGCCGCGCCCGGCTGGCAGCTCCCGGACTGACAGGCGTCGCCGGTCGTGCAGAAGAGGCCGTCCTGGCAGGGGGTCCCGTCGGCGACCGGCGCCGCGCTGCAGGCCCCGCCGGCCTCGTCGCAGACGCCCACGTTGCAGGCGTCTTCCTGGCCCGCGCAGTCCCGCGCCCCGCCGCCCTGGCAGCTGCCGCCCTGGCAGCTGTCGCTCACCGTGCAGAAGAGGCCGTCGTCGCAGCCGGTGCCGTCCGCCACCGGAGCGGGCACGCAGCTCCCGGCGGCCTCGTCGCAGGCGCCCTCGTTGCAGGCGTCGTCGAGGCCGCTGCAGTCCCGGCCGCCGCCCCCCTGGCAGCTCCCCGCCTGGCAGCTGTCGCCGACCGTGCAGTAGAGCCCGTCCTCACAGAGGGTGCCGTCGGTGACCGGCGTCCCGGTGCAGGCGCGGGAGGCCTCGTCGCAGGTGCCGGTGCGGCAGGAGCCGCCCGCCGCGCTGCAGTCCCGGCCGCCGCCCCCCTGGCAGCTCCCCGCCTGGCAGCGCTCGCCCACGGTGCAGTAGAGCCCGTCCTCGCAGGGGGTGTCGTCGGGCCGGGGGGTGGCGACGCAGGCGCCGGCGCCGCCGTTCGCCGCCGGATCGCAGACCCCGAGGTTGCAGGCGTCGCCCGCGCCGCTGCAGTCGCGGGAGGGCCCCCCGGTGCAGACGCCGGCCTGGCAGCGGTCGGCGGTGGTGCAGAAGGCGCCGTCGTCGCAGGCGGTGCCGTTGGCCAGCGGCCGCGGCTCGCAGGCGCCGCTCGTCGGGTTGCAGACCCCGCTGTTGCAGGCGTCGGCCGCCCCGCTGCAGTCCTTCGGGCCGCCGCTCCCGCAGACCCCGGCCGCACAGGTGGTCGCCACCGTGCAGGGATCGCCGTCGTCGCAGGTGAGCCCCTCGAGGATCGGCACCGCAACGCAGGCGCCGGTGGCCGCGTCGCACTGACCCACCGTGCAGGGGCCGTCGAGGGCCGAGCAGTCCGGGGCGTCCCCGGGCTGGCAGGCGCCGGCCTGGCAGACATCGCCCGCGGTGCAGGCCTGGCCGTCGCTGCAGGGGGTGTCGTCGGCGAGGGGCAGGGCGACGCAGGCGTCGGCCGCGGCGTCGCAGACGCCGAGGTTGCAGCCGTTGCCGAGGGCCGAGCAGTCGGGGCTGCCCGCGCCGAGGCAGGCGCCGGCCTGGCAGAGATCCACCGCCGTGCAGAAGACCCCGTCGTCGCAGGGCGTGCCGTCGGTGCGGGGCCGCGGCTCGCAGGCGCCGCTCGCCGGGTTGCAGACCCCGCGGTTGCAGGCGTCCGCGGCGCCGGAGCAGTCCACCGGGCTGCCCCCGCCGCAGACCCCGGCGCTGCAGGTGGTCGTGAGGGTGCAGGCGTTGCCGTCGTCGCAGGCCGTGCCGTCGGCGAGGGCCTGCGCCCGGCACTGCCCGGTGGCCCCCTCGCAGACCCCCACGGTGCAGGGGCCGTCGAGGGAGGCGCAGTCGACGGGGGTGCCCGCCACGCAGGCGCCCGCCTGGCAGAGCTCGGTGCCGTTGCAGCGATCGGCGTCCTCGCACTGGGGCGAGGTCTCCTCGTCGGTGTCACCGTCGCAGTCGTCGTCGATCCCGTTGCAGCTCTCGATGGCGGCGGGGTTCACCTCCGGCGCCTGATCGTCGCAGTCCCCGGCGCAGCTGCGGTGGCCGTCGCCGTCGGCGTCGAAGCCCTCGTCGGTCGCGCCGTCGCAGTCGTCGTCGAGCGCGTTGCAGACCTCGGTCTGCGGGCCCACGTCGCCCACGCACTTGCCGCTCCACTGTCCCTGATCGCAGACCTCGCTGCCGAGGCGGCAGAGGCCGACCTTCGAGGAGCCGCAGGTGCGCAGGGCCCCGTCGAGGCAGACCGCGCCCTCGCGGTCCGGGGGCGGCAGGGCGTCGGCGATCACCACGCACTCGCCGCTGCCGGGGGCGCAGCGCTCGTCGTCGGCGCAGTCGGTGTCGGCGACGCAGCCGGTGGGCACGCCGCCGTCGGGCGGGCGGTAGGCCTCGCAGATCCCCGTGGCGCAGACCTGGCCGAAGGGGCAGTCGCCGTCGGCCACGCAGGCGATGGGGCCGGCGTCACCCGCGTCGGCGCCCGCGTCCAGCCCACCCCCGCCGTCGACCACGGCGGAGGGAGGGTTGCAGCTGCACCCACCGAGGGTGAGCGCCGCGGTGAGCACGGCGACGGCGATGACGACGAACGGACTGGAGTTGCGACCCGACAACGTTCCCCCGAGAAGGCTCCCCACCCGGGAGGAGCCCGGGCTCGGAAGGCGCGCATTCTAGAGGTCGCGGTGCACCTGTCCAGGGGCCGCGATCGAGAGATCGATTGACGTCTGAGTTCTGGACGGTAGACTCCGCCCTTCTTTCGGCGGGGTCCGCGCTCCCGAACGGGGTGCGTGGTCGTTCAGACGCCGAGCAGACCGGGGAGCGCTGGCTTGATGCGGAGGTTCGGGCTCGGGTTGATGATGGCCCTCGTCGTGGCGGCGAGCGGCTGCGCGGCAGGAGAGACCCTCGACGGCGTCACCCGCCTCCTCGAGGTCGAGCCGGGATCGCTCGACTTCCCCGCGACGGCGGTGGGCGGCCAGCACGTGGCCGGCCTGAAGCTGCGCTCGGTGGGCAGCGGCACCCTCGAGCTCACCTCCCTGCGGATCGAGGGCGCCGAGACCTTCGTCCTCTTGCCCCTCGCCGGGGACGAGCTCCCCCTGCCCCTCGAGAGCGGCCGGGAGCTCGAGCTGCGCGTCGCCTTCGTGCCGGTGGCCGAGGAGACGAGCGAGGCGGTGCTCCTCCTCGAGACCGACGCGAGCGGCGAGCCGCTGAAGGTGTCCCTGCGCGGCCTCGGCCGGAGCCCGCTGCTGGAGCTCTGCGAGGCGATCCCCGAGGTCGAGACGCCCCGCTGCTTCGCCCCCGGGGAGACCCCCACCCTCGACTTCGGAGAGGTGATCCGGGGCCGCACCGCGGTGCGAGACCTCTTGGTGAGGAACCTCGGCGCCGCCGAGCTCCTGATCTTCGACGAGAAGACCGGCCTCTCCCCCGAGGCCGAGGCCGCGGGCTTCGAGAGCCGGGTGAGCCTCGCGGGCGGCGCCCTGCCGCCGGGCGCCTCGGTGCTGCTGCCCCTCACCTTCAGCGGGCGCGAGCAGGGCGAGGCCGCCGGGGAGCTCATCCTCTTCACCAACGACCTGGAGGTGCCGCTGGCCCGGGTCGAGCTGCGCGGCCTGGCGCCGGTCAACGCGACGCCGCAGGCCTGCGCCGCGATCGCCGGGATCGAGCACCTCGACGGCAGCGCGGCGCTGGCCAGCGACGGCGCCCTCCCCGCCCCTCGGCCGGGGGATCGCCTCTTCCTCACCGCCCACCCGGGCGCCGGCTGCTCCCGGGACGCCGAGGACGGCGAGGTGCTCTCCTACCAGTGGCGCCTGCTCTCGCGGCCGACCACCTCGGCGGCGGTCCTGGAGAACGACCTGGCCGGGCCCGCGCCCGGCACCTCGAGCGCCGCCCCCTGGCTGCAGGTCGACGCGGTGGGGAGCTACCAGATCGAGCTGGTGGTCCTCGACGGCCTGGGCGACGCCTCGGCCCCCGCGCTCCTCGAGCTCCAGGCGCTCCCCGCCGACGACCTGGTCGTCGAGCTCGCCTGGTCCGCGCCGGTGGATCTCGACGCCCACCTGATCGCCCCCGGGGGGACGCCCTTCTGCGCGCCCCTCGACTGCTTCTGGGACACCTGCCTCCCGGCGGCCGACGGCAGCTCCGGCCTGGACTGGGGTGAGGACCTCGACGGCGACGGCCGGATCGAGGCCGACGGCGACCCCGCCACCGACCCGCTCCTCGGCCTCGACGACGACGGCCAGAGCGGCCTCGCCAACGCCCGCCGGCTGGAGACCCTCCACCTGCCCCGCGCGGCCCTCGTCGGCGGCGCCCCCTACGCCGTCGGCGTCCACTTCTTCCGGAACGAGGCCGGCCACGCCGCGCGCTTCGAGGCCGTGGTCAAGGTGCTCTACCGGGGCCAGACCCTGCTGGAGAGCCGGCGGACCTTCGAACCCGCCGAGGTCGGCACCTACTGGCGGGCCGGCGAGGTCGACCTCGCCGCCCTGAGCGGAAACGCCTCGACCGACACGTCGATCGAGGCGTATTCCGGCGCTATCGCCTGCCCGTAGGAAGTCGGGCAAGCACGCCCCTTTTGAGGCAAAGCCTCAAAAGGGGCCCGAACCCGAAGGGTTCGCTCCTACTGCGGGGCCCACGCCATGGACGCTTCCGGCGTGTCCTCGGTGCCCGCCAACGCTCCACCGACCACGTAGAGGTTGGAGTAGACCCGGATCATCGTGCCGTAGGAGCGGCTGCTGGCCACGTCCTTCGCCAGGGAGGAGTCGGGGTCGAAGGGGTCGCAGCCCACGCCCACGGCGTTCGCCTGGTTGTAGATCAGCGGCTCCTTGATGGCGGAGAGGCCGTTGGGCTGGCCCGGGATGTCCTCGTCGGTCGCGCCGCCGAGCAGTACCAGGTAGTCGGCGTTGCTGAAGCGGTAGAGGAGGCCGTGGGCGCCCATCGAGGCGGTCACGTTGCCCGAGGTCGAGGTGGTCGAGTCCCACCAGAAGGTGCCGCCGGTGCCGCCGGCCCCGTCGCTGTCGCAGATCAGGTCGCCCACGGTGCCGCCGGCGAAGTCGCGGCTGACCTCGCAGCTGTTCACCGACTTGGTGGCACAGGTGCCGGCGCAGGCGCCGGTGGTGGCCACCAGGCTCTGCTGCCCGTGGATGGCGAAGAGGAAGATCGGCTCGGTGGGATCGATGGCCGTGGCCGGGCCGTCGTTGAAGGTGCCCGGCGGCAGGACTCCGATGATGGTCAGGTCCTGGCCGTCGCAGTCCTGGTCGATGCCGTCGTTGGCGATCTCCGCGGCGCCCGGGTGGATGGTGGCGTCGTTGTCGTTGCAGTCGCAGACCGACTCGGGGTTGTCGAAGCAGGAGCAGTGCAGATAGCCGTCCTGGTCCTCGTCGATGGTGCAGGAGCAGAGCTCGTCGGCGCCGCTGCAGTCCTGATCGATGCCGTCGCCGCAGATCTCCGGGGCGCCCGGGTAGATCGTCGGCTCCTGATCGTTGCAGTCGTCACCGCCGCAGGAGATGGCGTCGTGGTTGTCGCCGTCCTCGTCGGGGGTGGTGCAGACGCAGACGTCGCCCTCGTCGGTGTTGCCGTCGCAGTTGTCGTCGATGCCGTTGCAGACCTCGGTCATCCCGGGGTTCACGTTCGGATCGGCGTCGTTGCAGTCCGGGCCGCCGCAGATGTTGGCCTCGTAGCCGTCGAGGTCGGCGTCACCGCAGGGCGGCGGCGGCGGGGGCGGCGGCAGGAGGGGATCGTCCCGGCCCTGGTTGGTCAGGAAGGTGAAGTAGGCCCGGGCGACCGAGAAGCGCTGGGGCAGCTCGGTGAAGGCGGTGAGCCCCGCCGCGGTCAGCTCGGAGCGCTCGATGGTGTCCACCAGCACACCCGGCGTGGCGCCGGTGTTCCCGGTGCGACCGCCGGCCACGTAGACGAAGGTGCGCTTCTCGAGCGGGTCGTTCTCGTTGACCACGTTGATCACCTGGCCCTCGCCGCCCTCGCGGGGCGTCACCAGGACCAGGGGGTTGCCCTGATCGTCGAGGGCGTCGACCCAGTAGGTGGTGTCGCCGGGCTGCAGCGGCCGCAGGCTGTCCTTGGCGGGCGTCCCCAGGTCGGGGGTGCCGCTGCCGTCGTCCACGAAGGACTCGGAGGTCAGCCCGGTGGCGAGGAGGCCGGTGTCCGTGCCGTTCACGTCGGTGCGGTAGACGTTGTAGGTGGCGTTCGGGATCGGGTTCCAGCGCAGCTCGACGGTCTGATCGCCGGCGTTGACGTCGGCGGTGTTGAGCTGCACGGGGATCCGGTAGCCGGCCACCGTCTCGTGGGGCGTGCCGCCCACGTCGAGGACCGCGCTGACCCGGTAGGTGTAGATGCCCGCCGTGAGGGCGCCGCCGGCGGCGAGGATGCCGCGGGCGCGGCCCGGCGCGGGGGCCAGGAGGCCCTGGCCGTCGTCGGCGAAGGCGGTGGTGGGGTGGCGGTAGACCAGGAGCTGAGCGGTCCCGGCCCGGCCGTCGGCCGCCAGCGAGCGGTAGACGTTGAACTCGGTGGCGGGGGTGCCGCCGTCGCAGTCGGGGGCGGTCCACTGCAGGGAGATCACGCCGCCCTTGCGGATGACCGAGGCCTCGCGGGAGGGCAGGCCCTCACCCTCGGGGCAGATGGCCGACACCCGGTAGTACCAGGAGCCCACCGCCAGGCCGGTGCCGCCGCTGGCGTCGGGGTCGAGGAGGAAGGGCATGGACTCGACGCCCAGGATCCGGGCGGTCTCCACCGAGGAGAGGGCCGCGGTCGAGACCTTGTGGGGATCGTTGTCGGTGCCGCCGATGGCGTAGAAGCGGTTCTTCAGGCGGACGACCACCGGCTTGACCCGCGCGGTGTTCATGGCCACCGGCACCCGGGTGGGGTTGCCGGCGCCGTCGTCGGCCAGCTGGTTGGCGTAGGACCAGACCCCCGGATCGCCGAAGGGCGAGATCCGGCTGAACTCCACGGTGTTCAGCGGGACGCGGGTGCCGCTGCCGTCGAGGCCCACGCCGCCGAAGACGAAGACGTAGGCGTTCTCGAAGTCGTCGAAGGCCAGGGAGCCGGCGTGCCGCATCCGGCCGTCGTTCAGGGTCGGGCCGGGCATGGCCGTGACCTGGTGCTTGCCGGTGGCGTTCGGGGTGATCTGGAAGGAGAAGAAGGTGTCGAACTGGCCGTCGCCGTTGATCACCCGGATCGGGTACTGGCCGTTGGTGCCGAAGGCGCCGCCGTCGGTGACGGTGATCTCGGTGGGGGTGATCCCCGAGACGGTCAGGGGCGCGAGGGTGCCGTCGGGCAGGAGGAAGGCGACGGTGGCCGGCGTGGCGTCGTCGAAGCCGGTGCCGGTGATGGTCACCACCTGGGCCGGATCGCCGAAGTCACCGCTGGTCTGGCGCATGGGATCGATGTTGACGATCTCCGGCGGCGGGGTGCCGGTGACGGTGACCCGGTCGGCCCACTCGGCGCCCTGGCCGTCGGGGTTGGTGACCCGGACGATGTACTCGCCGGCGGGCATGTGCTTGCTCTCGGAGGGGATCACCACGTTGATGGCGGTCGGGCCCACGTAGGCCACCGAGGCCGCGTCGAAGATCGCGTTGGGCGGATCGACCTGGACGAACTGCACCGTCGGGGTGGGCAGGAAGTTCAGGCCGGCGAGGGAGGCCGCACGGTCGGAGAGGATGTTGTCGTTGGGATCGCCGTTGTAGGCGGTCGGGGGATCGACGTCGGTGACCTCCGGCGGCGGGAAGACCGAGACCAGGAAGGCGTAGGGCAGGGTCGCGGTCTGGCCGTTCGGGTTGTCGACCCGCAGGTCGTAGTAGCCCTGGGGGCGGGTGGCGTCGGCGGGGATGGTGCCGGTGAGCGTCGTGTCGACACCGGTGTAGTCGAGGTTGGTCGGCGTGAAGGTCGCCGTGGCGTCGTCGATGTTGACGAAGGTGAGGGTCGCCTGGTCCTCGAGGCCGGTGCCGGTGAGGGTGAAGGCGATGTCGACCTCGCGGTAGCCCACCTCGGGGAAGAGGGAGAGGAGGGTCAGGGGCATGAGGATCTCGGGATCGCAGACGTCGCCGATGCCGTCCTGGTCCACGTCGATCTGGTCGGTGTTGGCGTCGGCCGGGCAGTTGTCGCAGACGTCGCCCACCCGATCGATGTCGCCGTCGGCCTGATTCTGGTTGGCGTCGGCCGGGCAGTTGTCGCAGGCGTCACCGTAGGTGTCCGAGTCGGCATCCTCCTGGCCCGGGTTCGGCACCGCGATGCAGTTGTCGTCGGCGTTGAGGATGCCGTCGCCGTCGCCGTCGCCGTCCGGATCGCAGGCGTCGCCCACGCCGTCGCCGTCGCTGTCGAGCTGGTTGGTGTTGGCCACCCGCGGGCAGTTGTCGGAGGTGTCGTCGATGGTGTCGCCGTCGTCGTCGGCGTCGCAGGCGTCACCCTCGGCGTCGAGGTCGAGGTCGGCCTGGTCCGTGTTGACGACGTCCGGACAGTTGTCGCCGTCGTTCGGCACGGTGTCCCCGTCGCGGTCGTCGTCGCAGGGATCGCCGAGGCCGTCGCCGTCGAGGTCGGCCTGGTCGGTGTTGGCGGCGGCCGGGCAGTTGTCACAGGCGTCACCGACGGTGTCGGTGTCGCCGTCGGCCTGATCGGGGTTCGCCAGGGTCGGGCAGTTGTCCTCGGCGTCCTTCACCTTGTCCTTGTCGGCGTCCTTGCCGCAGGAGCAGCCGTGGACCGAGCCGAGGAGGGCGAAGAAGACGATGACCGAGAAGACGGACGAGAACGGACGATGAGACCGCAACATGGTTTCCTCCTGGCGTGCCCTCTCGCACGCCCAAGAGTTCATTCTAGCTCGATGAGCGGGTGGGAACACGAAAGTGCCCCAGAAAGATCCCGGGCCGCAGGGGCCCGAGATCACAAGGATCCACGGGGGTCTACGCTCGCCGGAGGGCTTTCGATCACCCCTACTGACAGACGGTGGTGTAGGTGACCTCGACGGTCTCGCCGGGCTGGGGGACGCTGGCGGCGGTGAAGTCGATGGCGTTCGCCCCGGCGTCGTAGCTCCAGCCGGTAGCGGGGGTGCGGGCGCCGCCGGCGTCGATGATCCAGACGCTCATGGTGCCGCTGGCGTCCGCGGTGCCGGAGAGGGGGAAGCGGGAGACCAGGCCGAAGCCGGCGGCGATGGCCTGCATGGCGGCGGTCCAGTTGCCCGAGCAGAGGGCCTCCTGGGCGCCGCCGGTCCGCCCGGCGATGTCCCAGTAGCGCGGCGCGGCCTGGGCGCTCATGCCGTTGCCGTTGCAGCCGCCCGTGGGGTTGGTCGGGGTGGGCGGCGGCCCCACGAAGGCCGAGGCGATGAAGAGGTCGGGCCGCCCGCTGCCGTGGATGCCCTCGTAGAAGGCCTGGTAGTTGTCCACGGTGTCGGTGGAGAAGTCGGGCTCGTCGGAGACGAAGATCACCGAGAGGTAGGCGTCGGGGCGGATGAAGCCGCCGTTCTGGGCCGGGTCGGTGATCATCGGCGCGGTGAGCGCCAGGCGGGCGACCTGCATCCCCACCTCGTTCGGCGAGCCGTTCGTGCCAAGCTGCACGTTCTGGGCGAAGGTCGCCGCGGGGTTCGGCGTGGCCGGGGTGACGATGTGCGGCCGGTTGCGGGCCTGGGGCTCCATCATGCCCGGGATGTTGGGCGGGACGCCGGCGGTGGTGTCGTCGGTGGAGACCACGGCCATCTGGTAGTCCACCCCCTGCTGATCGAGGTAGGTGATCAGCTGCGGGGCGTTGGTCGCCAGAGAGGTCTGCTCCTCGTTCATGGAGCAGGAGTCGTCGATCACCCAGAGGATGTCGGCCTTGGCCGCGGCGGTCTGGAGGAAGGTCTCGGTGGCGGTGCCCTGGGCGGCGCCCACGCCGCTGAGCGGAACGACGAAGGAGAAGCCGCCGGGCGCCACGTCGATCAGGGCCATGCCGCTCTCCGGGCCCACCTGCGAGGGCACATAGACGACGCCGAAGCAGACCGAGCCGCCCACCGGCACCAGGATCGGCGTGGGCGGGACGCCGGAGAGGGTGAAGGGCCCGCCGCTGGTGCCGGCGCTGGTGATCGCCAGTTCGATGCCGCCGTCGTTGTTCACGCAGAGCTGGCTGGTGCCCGTGCCGCAGGGGTAGGCGATCGAGCCGAAGTCGTGACCGGTGGGCGAGACCGAGGCCGCGACGTCCAGGCCGTTGCCCAGGAGGCGGACGGTGTGGACCCCGCCGAGCTCGTCGATGGCGGTGAGGAAGCCCGAGGCGGCGCCCGCGTCGGTGGGCGCGAACTCGACGCCCAGAGTGATGCCCTCCCCGGGATCGAGGGTGAGGTTCGCGAGGGGGCCCCCTTCCAGCACGTAGTCCGCGTCGGTGCCCGAGGCGAGGCCGGCGCTGGTGATGGTGCAGGGATCGAAGAGGGCCGGGTTGGCGATCGTCACGAACCGGGTCTCGGTCTGCCCCACCGGCAGATCACCGAACTGCAGCTGAGTCGGGGTGACCTGGAGCCCGGCGATGCAGGACTGGAGGGGGATGCAGGTGCCGGTGGTGCCGGGGCGGTAGCCCACCGAGCAGGTCCCCTCGGGGGCGCACTCGCCGTCGCCGCCGTCGTGGTAGCCCACCTGGCAGAGGCCCACGGCCACGCAGGAGCCGTCGCCGCCGTCGTGGTAGCCGGTGAGGCAGGCCCCCGCAGGGACGCAGGTTCCTTCGCCGCCGTCGTGGTAGCCGCTGGAGCAGGTGCCCTGGGCCACGCAGGTGCCGTCACCGCCGTCGTGCTGCCCGGAGGGGCAGTCGGCGGCGCAGGCGCACTGGCCCCAGGTGCCGTCGGCCCGGCAGGCCTGGAGGCCGTCGGCCTGACCCGGGCAGGTGCAGGTCTGGACGTCGCCGCTGGTGCAGTCCCCGCCCCCATCCGTCCCGCCGTCGCCGCCGCCATCGCTGACGCTGGCGTCGGGCTCGGAGTCGTCGTCCTCGGTGAAGCAACCGGTGAAGGCGGTCGCCGCGAAGGCGAGCAGGCAGATCATCCACAGACGCGTCATGGCGTGCATCGTCACCCCTCCTCGAGGGTCGAAATCGTACGGTTGGCCCCACCTTAGACCCCATATTCCCGCCGTGCTTGACGCGGCGCGTCGAGGTGGCAATAGTTCATTGACCGGGGTGTCAACGAAGACGCCCCCGCAAAGGAGACCAGCCATGGGCAACTTCTATCTCGACAACGACGACCTGCGCTTCTACGTGGAGCGGTACATCGACTGGAAGACTCTGGTGGAGGCGGTCGAGCGCAACTTCACCGCCGCCGACGCCCCCGCGAACGTCGAGGAGGCGGTGGAGACCTACAAGGAGATCATCGGGCTCTTCGGCCAGTTCGTCGCCGACGAGGTGGCGCCGGTCTCGGCCAAGATCGACTCCCAGGGCACCCACCTGATCGACGGTAAGATCGTCCACCCGCCCGAGTTCGACGCGATCTTCGAGCAGCTCAAGGAGATGGGCGTCCACGGCCTGACCCTCCCGCGCGAGCTCGGCGGCATGAACGCCCCGGCCATCATCTACTTCATCGCCTGCGAGCTCTTCGCCCGGGCCGACGTGACGGTGATGAACCACTTCGGCTTCCACACCGGCATCGCCTCGACCCTCATGCAGTACTCCCTGAAGGAGGGCAGCACGAAGTTCGACGAGAAGGGCCACATCACCGAGACCCGGTGGGGCGACGCCATCGCCGAGATCGTCGCGGGCGAGGCCTGGGGCTCGATGGACCTGACCGAGCCCGGCGCCGGCTCGGACCTCTCGGCCCTGCGCTCCAAGGCGAGGAAGGACGACGAGGGCAACTGGCGGGTCACCGGCAACAAGGTCTTCATCACCTCGGGCCACGGCAAGTACCACCTGGTGCTGGCCAAGACGAAGGACGAGGAGAGCCTCGACGCCATCAGCCTCTTCATGGTGCCGCTCACCATCGAGAAGGAGGGCGAGACGGTGGTGAACGCCTTCGTCGATCGCCTCGAGGAGAAGATCGGCCACCACGGCTCGGCCACCTGCTCGGTGCAGTTCGAGGACAGCCTCGGGGACCTCGTCGGCAAGGAGGGCGAGGGCTTCCGCTACATGCTGATGCTGATGAACAACGCCCGCATCGGCGTGGGCTTCGAGTCGCTGGCCACCTGCGAGGAGGCCTTCCGGGTCGCCAAGGAGTACGCCGCCGAGCGCAAGTCGATGGGCAAGACCATCGACAAGCACGAGATGATCCACGACTACCTCGAGGAGATGGAGGAGACGATCGTGGGCATCCGGGCGCTGGCCATGGACGCCGCGGTCTGCGAGGAGCTGGCCTTCCGCTACGAGATGATGGCGAAGCTGCCGGCCCACGCCGCCGAGGCCGACGCCCTCAAGAAGAAGGCGAAGAAGAACGGCTGGAAGGCCCGGATGCGCACGCCGGTCCTCAAGTACGTCGCCAGCGAGGCCGCCGTCTGGACCAGCCGGATGTCCATGCAGATCCTGGGCGGCAACGGCTACATGAAGGACTACCCGGCCGAGAAGCTGATGCGCGACTCGCTGGTGCTGCCGGTCTACGAGGGCACCTCGCAGATCCAGGCCCTGATGGTCCTCAAGGACCACCTCGCCGGCGCGATGAAGAAGCCCCAGCGCTTCCTGCGCAAGCTGGCGATGGCGAAGCTCAACGCGGTGAAGGCCAGCGACGAGCTCGACCGGCGCTTCCACGCCATCGAGTCCCTCGCCTACTCGGCCCAGCAGCACATCCTGCTGAAGATCGCCAAGCGCAAGTGGTCCGAGGCCCTGGACGGCCCCCTGCCGGACTTCTTCGATCGCTTCACCCACATGGACCCCAAGCGCGACTTCTCCTACGGCCTGCTCCACGCCGAGCGCCTCACCCGGATCCTCTCGGACGTGATGATCGCCGAGACCCTGGTCAAGCAGGCGAAGCAGTTCCCCGAGCGGCGCATCTGGGCCGAGCGGTGGATCGACCGGGTCGAGCCGCGGGTCCGCTACAACTGGGATCTGGTGGTCCACACCGGCCAGAAGACCCTCGAGCGCCTGCGGGCCAGCGAGGGCCTCGGCGGGGAGGCCCCGGCCGAGGAGCACCACGCCCCGCGTGACGCGGCCTGAAGGTAGCCTTCGGTAGAAGACCTGCGGCATCCTGTCCGCAGCATGGACGCGCTCATCGCCATCCTGGCTCGACGACCCTGGGTGGCGGCGGGCGCGTTCGTCGTCCTGGGGATCGCGGCGGTGCACGGCCGCGCCCTCACCTTCCCCTTCGCCTGGGACGACGGCGCCCTGGTGGCCGAGAGCCCCCTGATCGCGGCGCCGGAGGGGCTGGGCGCCGCCCTGGCGGCGGCCCTCGAGAGCGACTTCTGGGGGGGGAGCGCCCAGCCCTACGCCTCGGGGATGTACCGCCCGGCGGTGATCGCCACCTACCTGCTGGAGCGGGCGGCCTTCGGCCCCTCGCCGGTGGGGCCTCACGCCCTGAACCTGCTCTTGCACCTCGGCGTGGCCCTCCTCCTCCTCCTCCTCGCCCGCCGGCTGGGGGCCGGGCCCCTCCCGGCCGCGCTCGCCGCCGGCCTCTTCGCCCTCCACCCGGTGGTGGTGATGCCGGCGGTGAACGTGACCTCCCGCACCGATCCGCTCGCCGCCCTCTTCCTCCTCCTCGCCCTGCACGCCGCCCTGGGCCTGCGCCGCGCCCCCCTCGCCGCCCTCGGCGCGGCGGCCGGGCTGCTCCTCGCCCTCCTCTCCAAGGAGAGCGCGGTGGCCGGCGGCGCGGCCCTGGGCCTCCTCGCGCTCCTGCCGGCCGGGACGCCGGGGCTGCCCGAGCGCTCCCGCGGGGAGCGCGCCCTCCTCCTCGCCGCCCTCGCCCTGGCGACGGCGCTCTACCTCGCCCTGCGCTGGCGCGCCCTCGGCTCGCTCTGGCCCGAGGCCCCGGCCTACACCGAGGCGGCCCTCGCCCCCGGCGGCCCGCTGGCCTTCCTCGCCGGCCCCGAGCTCACCCTGCGCTACGCGGTGCTGGCGCTGGTGCCGGTGGGGCTCTCGGTCGTCCACCCCCTGCCCGAGCCGGGCCCCCTCCTGGGCGGCGCCGCGCTCGCCCTCCTCCTCGCCGCGGGCGCCCTCCTCTGGCGGCGCGACGCGCGCCGGGGGCTGCTCGCGCTGGGCTGGTTCGTGCTCGCCCTCCTGCCGGTGACCGGGTGGCTGGCGGCCCCGGCCCGCTTCACCCAGCTCTACCTCTACCTGCCCCTCCTCGGCGTCGCGGCCCTGGGCGCCGTCTGGCTGCGCTCCCGCCGCGCCCTCGCGGTGGCGGCGGTCCTCCTCGGCCCCTTCGTCCTGGGCAGCGTCTCCCGGGTCGCGGTCTGGTCCAGCGGGCTCGCCCTCTGGCAGGACGCCGCCGCCGCGAACCCCGCCGATCCCTCGGTGCAGCTGAACCTCGGCAACGCCCTGCTCGAGGCGGGCCGGGAGGGCGAGGCCCGTGAGGCCCTGACCTTCGCGCTGGAGCAGGCCCTGGAGCAGAACCGCCGGGGCACGGCAGCCAAGGCGGCCCTCTCCCTGGGCAACCAGGCCCGGAAGGCGGGGGCGCTGCCGCTGGCCCGGGGCTTCCTCGCCGAGGCGGCGCGCCTCTCGGAGGACAAGCTCGGCGCGGCGCTGATCAACCTCTCGCTGGTGACGGCCGACCTCGGCGACCTGAGGGCCGCGGAGGACGCGGCCCGCCGGGCGATCACCACCCTCCCCGGCGACGCCCGCGCCCACGTCGCCCTCGGCGTGGCCCTGGCGCGGCAGGCCCGCTTCGCCGAGGCCCGCGCTCCCTTCGAGGCGGCCCTGCGCCTCGATCCCGCGAACGCGGACGCGAAGCGCAGCCTGCAACGCCTCGATCAGGTCGAGGCCAACGGGGGGTAGGGAGCCGGCGGCCCCCGCCTAGTCGCCGCCGATCACGAAGCCGCTGACCGAGTCGAGGTCGAGGTCGATCTGCTCGAGGACGTCGCCGAGGTCGCGGTAGTGCTCGGCCAGCGCGCCGAGCTGCCTCTCGATGGTCTCGGCGGGCACCCCCTGGAAGGAGAGGGCGTGGCCCAGCTGCTCGATCCGCTCCTCGGCCTCGGCGCCGATCCGCTGCTCGGCCTCGTCCTGCAGGGCCGCCAGCTGCTTCATCGCCTCTTTCACGGCCACCTGCGCGGCCTTGGGGATGATCTTCTCCCGGCCCGGGGCGATGGCGTCGAGCTGGGCGCCCCGCAGGTTGTCGCCGGCCCGCTCGAGCTTCGACAGGAGGTCCGCGTCCACCTTCAGCTTGCCGTCGGTCCCCCAGCTCACCGCGACCTCCAGCATCCAGGTCTTCATGAAGCGGGCGAGGTGCCGCGAGGCCACCAGGGCCCCGGGGGCGGTGTCCTCCGGCTCGGGGGGCAGGAGCTCGAAGACGAAGTGGAAGCCGCGCTGCGGCTTGCCCCGGCCCTTGAGGCGCCGCCAGGCGACCCGCCCGTACTCTCCGTCGTGGAGGTAGGCGAAGAGGGCCTCGACGATCGGGTGGCCGGTGGCGAAGTAGGAGATCTCGTCGCGCTCGACCGCCGTCTCCCGCCAGAAGGTGCCCAGCTCGCGGCGCTCCTGGGCGATGGAGAGGCCCGGCAGCGAGTCGACCTTCAGGCGGTTCCCGAAGTTGAAGGCGCACTCGAAGGCGTCGACGTTCTCGTCGAGGTCCACCCCGAGCCCCACCTGCCGCGCCAGCAGGGTGACCGTGTCCTCGAGGCGCTCGTCGAGGTCGCGGGCCAGGCCCCAGAAGCGATCGGGGAGGGTCTCCTCCTCCAGGATCTCGGTCAGCTCGAAGCGCTCGACGGCCCGGTCGGCGATGGCCTGCACCCGGGCCAGATCGCAGGAGCGGTGATCGAGGAGGGGGTCCCAGGCCTCCCGCAGGCTGGCGCGGGCGTCGCTGACCTCCGCGGCCAGCTCCTCGAGGAACTTCGCGCGGGCCTTCTCGCCCTTCACCCCCAGCTCGCCGATCTTCTGCTCGACCTTCTCCAGGACCGAGTCGAGGCCACCCACCGGCTCGGCGAAGACCCCCACCGCCCGGTCGAAGAGCTCGGCGACGAAGGCCGTGAGGGTGCCCTCGGGCTCGAGGACGTGGATCTCCACCGGCTCGCGCTGCCCCACCCGGTCGAGGCGGCCGATGCGCTGCTCCATGGCGCCGGGGCTCCAGGGCAGGTCGTAGCAGATGAGGTGGTGGGCGAACTGGAAGTTGCGCCCCTCGCCGCCGACCTCGGTGGAGATCAGCACGGGGGGCCCGTCCTCGTCGCGGAAGCGGGCAACGCGGCGGTCGCGCTCCACCATGCCGAGATCGCCGTGGTAGGTCAGGCAGCGCATCCCCCGGTCGGTCAGGAGCTTCTCCAGGAAGTCCTGGGTGGCCCGGCTCTCGGTGAAGGTCAGCACCTTGGTGCGCCGGTCGCCGACGTCGAGCTCCTCGAGGAGGGAGAGGAAGCGCTCGGCCTTGGCGTCGACCTCGGGCAGCCCCAGCTGCACCGGATCGAGGTCCAGCTCGCGCTTGGTCAGCGCCTCCGCCAGGGCCGCGGTGGAGGACTCGAGGCTGCGCAGCACCCGCGCCCGGGGGGCGCCCTTGAGGCTGCCGTCCCCGAGGATCGCGTCGATCACCGCCTGGCGGCCCTTCTTCTCGGCGGCGCTGGGCTTCACCGGGTGGCGGTGGAGGCGGCGCTCGGTGAAGCCGCCGACCACAGCCCGGCGGTTCCGGATGAGGGAGGCCGAGACGCTGTAGTGGCGGGCCAGGTGCTCGAGGAGCTGCTCCTTCTTCTTCGCCCCGGCGATGTGAGCGTCGTCGGGGAAGAGCTCGAGGAGGGCCTCGCGGGCCTCGGCGAGCTTGCCGCCCCCCTCCAGGCTGCGCACGACCTGGCTGACCTGCTGCTGGCGGGAGAGGCGGGTGGCCAGCGCCGAGGGGCTCGGGGCCACGTCCGGCTCGATGAGCTCGAGCATGCGGTGGTAGGCCTCGGGGTCGAGGTGCATCGGGGTCGCGGTGAGCAGGAGCAGGCCCCAGGTGTTGCGGGCGAGCTTGCGGGCCATCTCGAAGGCCTGCTTGCCCTTGAGGTGGTGGGCCTCGTCGATGATCACCAGATCCCAGCGCGCCCGCCGGTGGGTGACCTCCTCGATGTGCTTCGGCGTGCGGGCCAGCAGCTCGAGGCTGGTGACGATCTTGGGGTTCTCCCGCCAGGGGCTCTTCTTGGGGTCGGCGGCCTTCGCCCGCTTGAAGCGATCGCCGTCCATGAGGGTGAAGAGGCTGTTGAACTTCCCGGCGAACTCCACCAGCCACTGCACCGTGAGGTGGCTGGGCGCCACGATCAGCACCCGGTGGGCCAGGCCCGAGAGCTTGAGGGCCGAGTAGATCATCCCGGCCTCGATGGTCTTCCCGAGGCCCACCTCGTCGGCCAGGATGAAGCGGGGGGAGCGGGCGCCGAGCACCCGGTCGACCACGGCGATCTGGTGGGGCAGGGGCATCACCCGGGAGGCGAAGAGGGCCCCCAGGGCACTGGTCCGCCGCTCGGCGTCGAGCTTCAGGCCGTCCCGGCGCAGGGCGAAGGCCTTGGCGCTGCCCCCGGTGCCGGCCACCAGGTGGGAGAGCATGTCCGAGGGGGGCAGGGCGGCGTGGAGGCGGTCCTCGCGCACCTCCTCCTTGCTGCCGTCGGCGAAGAGCACCCGGTAGTACTGCAGGTCGTCGCGCACCTCGAGGGCGGCCACCACCTCGGCCTGGCGCCCCTCGTCGTCCACCACCTTGTCGCCCTTCTCCAGCACCACCGGCCGCAGGACGTCGGCCCGGGAGGGCAGGAGGACCGGCTCGTCGCGGCCGGGGAAGGACGCCCAGGCCTGGCGGTCGGCCTCCAGGACCTCCACGAGGTCGCCGACGCCCCAGGAGGGCTGGGGGAGGTAGCGGATGAGCTGGCCGGGTCGGAGCTGTCGCATAGGGCGGCGCAACCTATCACCGCCGCCACGAAACGCCACCGACGGGGCCCCGGCGGAGGGCTCCTGCAGCGGTTGGGGCGAAGCCGGCATCGCGATAGAAGGGGGCGTCCCTCGCGCGAACAAAGAAGGGGAGTCCTCCATGCGCACGCCTCGCCCGATCCTTCCTCTGGCCCTGGTCCTCGCGGGCCTCGGCCTCCCTCCGGCCCCGGCGGCTGCCGCGGACGCCTCGGGACCGAAGCTCGAGTACGAGACCTTCACCCTCGGCAACGGGATGGAGATCTACGTGCTGCCGGACCGCTCCCTGCCCCAGGTGCAGATGATCACCTGGTACGACGTGGGCTCGGCCCACGAGAAGAAGGGGCGCACGGGCTTCGCCCACCTCTTCGAGCACCTGATGTTCAAGGGCTCGGCCCACATCCCCGACGGCCTCCTCGACGTGCTCCTCGAGGGCGCGGGGGGCTACTCGAACGCCTTCACCAGCAGCGACATGACCGTCTACTACAACACGGCGGCGTCGAACTTCCTGGAGACGATGTTCTGGATCGAGGCGGACCGCCTGGCGGGGCTCACCGAGAAGATCGACCAGGCGAAGCTCGACAACCAGCGCGAGGTGGTGCTCAACGAGCGGCGGCAGTCCTACGAGAACCGCCCCTACGGGATGAGCCACATCCTCCTGCGCGAGGCCCTCTGGCCCGACGGGCACCCCTACCACTGGCCGGTGATCGGCTATCAGGAGGACCTGAACGCCGCGAGCCTCGAGGACGTCATCGGCTTCTTCGACCGCCACTACATCCCCGCGGGGGCGGTCATGGTGGTGGCCGGCGACGTGCAGGCCGAGGAGGTGAAGGCCCTGGCCAAGAAGTACCTGGAGTGGATCCCCGGCGGCACGGTGCCGGCCCCCCTCTACGTCCCGACGCCCGAGCCCCTCAAGGGCAGCGCCGCCCTCTCGGCCACCGACGACGTGCAGGTGCCCCGCCTCTACCTGGCCTACCGCGGGCCCGCGGTCTTCAGCCGGGAGGAGCCCCACATCGACCTGGCCGCCCGGATCCTCGGCGGCGGCAAGTCCAGCCGGCTCCACGAGCGCCTGGTCTACCAGGAGAAGATCGCCCAGGACGTCTCGGCCAGCTTCGAGGGCGAGGTCCTCGGCGGCACCTTCGAGATCGTGGTCACCGCCCGCCCGGGGGTCGACCCGGCCGAGCTCGAGCAGAAGGTCCTCCAGGAGATCGAGGCCCTCGGCCAGACCCCCGCCTCCCTCAAGGAGATGGAGCAGGCGCGCAACGTCCGGGAGTCCGAGTTCCTCCAGCAGCTCGAGTCCAGCCTCTGGCGGGGCATCCAGCTGGCCTGGTACCGGGTGCAGGCCCGCAACGCCGACTACCTCGCCCGGGATCTGGAGCGCTACCGCGAGGTGGACGCCGGTGAGGTCAGCGAGGCCGTGAAGAAGTGGCTGCCCAAGAGCGCCCGGGTGACCCTGGTCATCGGGCCGAAGAAGGAGGCCGAGTGATGAAGACGCCCCTGCCGATCCTCCTCTCCCTCCTCCTCCTCTCCCTCGCCTGCGGCGGCAAGCAGAAGGTCGACGAGGCCCCGCCGCCTCCCCCGCCCGCCCCGGCCGAGCCGAGCGCCGCGGCGGCCGAGGAGGAGGGTCCCCGCAAGGCCCCCTGGGCCAAGAGCGGCATCGAGGACTGGACGACCCCGCCCAAGGCCCGGGCCGAGAGCCCCTTCAGGCCCCCGGCCCCGACCACCTTCACCCTCCCCTCGGGCCTGCAGGTGGTGGTGCAGCCACGGCACACCCTGCCCCTGGTCTCCATCGAGCTGATCGCCCGCGGGGCGGGCTCGGCGGCGGATCCGAAGAAGCAGCCGGGCCTGGCGGCCTTCACCGCCGACCTCCTGGACGAGGGGGCCGGCAAGCGGAGCGCGATGCAGATCGCCCAGGAGGTCGAGCGCCTCGGCGCCACCCTCCACACCGGGGTCACGGCCGACCACGGCTGGATCAGCATGCAGACCCTGGCCCGGACCTTCGACGCCTCCTTCGATCTCTTCACCTCGATCCTCACCCGGCCCTCCTTCTCGCCCGCCGAGATCAAGCGGGTGCAGGGAGAGACCGTGGACAACCTGAAGACCCGGCAGGACCGCTCGCGGGAGGTCGCCTCCCTGGTCTTCGAGCAGACCCTCTATGGCGCCGACACCCCCTACGGGCACCCGGCCGAGGGCTTCGTCGCGAGCGTGAAGGGCTTCTCGGCCCCGGCGGTGAAGAAGTTCCACCAGCAGGCCTGGCGGCCAGAGAACATGGTCCTGGTGATCTCCGGGGACGTGGACATCGTCGCCCTGCGCCAGAACGTGCAGAAGCGCCTCGGCCGCTTCAAGGGCAAGGGCAAGAAGGTGAAGCTCAAGGCCCCCGCCGCCGCGCCGGCGAAGAAGGCCGCCCGCCTCACCCTGGTGGACCGCCCGGACGCTCCCCAGAGCGAGCTGCGCGCCGGCCTGGTGGGCATGAGCCGCAGCGATCCGCGCTACGCCTCCTTCGAGGTCCTCACCACCCTCCTGGGCGGTGGCTTCACCAGCCGCCTCAACAACCGCCTGCGGGAGCAGCTCGGCTACACCTACGGGATCCGGGCGATGCAGGTGGACCGCAGCGGCCGCGGCCCCTTCCTGATCGCCTCGGCGCTCCACACGCCCAAGACCGCCGACGCGGTCCAGGAGATCCTGCGGATGGTGGGGGAGCTGGCGACGACGCCGGTGCCGGCGGACGAGCTGGAGAAGGCCAAGCTCAACCTCATCCGGGCCCTGCCGACGCGCTTCGAGACCAACGGCGAAGTGGCCGGCACCCTCGGCGCGCTGGCCGCGCACGGCCTGCCCCTGACCTGGTACGACGACTACGAGAAGCAGATCCGCGCGGTGGACGCCGCCGCGCTGCAGAAGCTGGCCGGGCAGCTGGTGCCCGAGGGTCAGCTCCTCTTCACGATCGTCGGCGACACCAAGGTCATCGAGGCCGATCTCGTGAAGATCCTCGGGCCGGCGAAGAAGACCGATCCCGAGGGCAAGGCGCTGAAGTAGCGGCGCGCTAGCGGGGCAGCTCGACGAGCACCCAGCGCTCGCCCCGCTTCTCGACCACGAAGACCTGGGCGCCCCCGCCGGGCCCCGAGAGGAGCGCCTGCTCCCCGCGCATCTCGACCGAGGTCATGCCCACCGCCAGCTGGATCATCTTCGCGTCGAGCTTCTCGGCGGCCTTGCCGTGGAGCTCGGCCTTGATGCTGGCGATGGTGGCCTCCCGGGCCTCCGGGGTCGTCGGCGGCTGGCCGAGCTTCTCGGACATGTCGGCGAGGATGGCGTCCCAGTCCAGGACCTCGTCGAGGGCGTCGGGCTCGGCCAGGCCGGCCAGGACCTCGAGGTAGCGGGTGAGCGGATACTGCGGGCTGCCGGGGTCGATGACCTGCGGGGCGTCCTCCTTGCGGGCCAGCTCCTCGGTGGTGGCGATCAGGCGGATCGGCGCGTCGCTGGTGGTCAGGCGTAGCATGCGTCCGCTGGCGTCGACGTGGAGGACGTCCTCGCCGGGCTTGTCGTCCTTGGTCACGGTGACGGTGTAGCCAACGACCTCCTTGCCGTCGTGCTGGAACTTCGCCGCGCGCACCTCCAGGGTGATGGTGCGCTGCTTGGCCTGCTCGCCCTTCATCCGGTCGGTCCAGAGGAGGGAGGGCAGGCTCCACTTCGCGCCGTCGGTGAGCGGCAGCCGCTCGACGAGCAGGGCCACCCCCGGCGTCACGTCGAAGTAGGGGACGTCCAGCGGGGCGTGGTCGTCCTTGCCCTTGAGCTTTCGATCCCAGCCCTTGCCCGCGCGCTGCATCAGCGAGGACTCCTTCATCGCCGGCTGGTCGGGGAGCTGCTGGTTCTTCTCGCTCTTCACCGAGACCGCCGAGAAGCTCGCGTCGAGGAGGGAGCGCTCGGTGATCTGCATCTCCACCGGCCCCATGGCGAAGACGCCCTCGGTGGTGACGCGGTAGGCGGCCTTGGCCTCGCCCGCGGCGTCCTCGATCTTCAGGTGCATGAAGCCGATGCGCTGCCCGGAGGAGAGCTCCATCCGGTACCAGCGGCTCCCCAGCTCGGTCTGGGCGGCCGGCCCGAGGGAGGCCTTCGGCTGGAGGTGCGGGTGACCGCAGGCAGAGAGGGCGAGGAGGGCGAGGGCGGGCAGTAGGCGGAGGCTGCGCACGGGGGGCTCCTGGTCTCGGGGGGAAGAAGCCCCCCATAGCAGCGCCCGAGGGCCGCAGGCAAATCAGCCGGCGAGGGCGCCGAAGACCAGCAGGCCGCCGGTGAAGAGGCCGATCACCGAGAGCACGACCCCGGCGATGGCCGTCTTCTTGCGGCCCACCGGGGGCACCGACTCGGCGTTCACCCGCCGCAGGCCGATGAAGGAGAGGATGCCCGAGAGGAGCGCCAGGCCGGGGACCAGGAGGGAGAAGAGCGAGAGGACGAAGCCCGCCCGCGCCAGCTGGTTGTCGTAGTAGGCCCGGTACATCTTCTCCAGCGCCTCCCGGGGTACCTCGAGGTCGAAGGCCAGCTGGTTGCGGGTGCTCTTGTAGGCGGAGAGGAAGAAGATGAAGGGCAGCACCTGCCGGCCGAGGCTGGCGCCGAAGCCGAAGCCCATCCCCTCCTCGGTGCCGGCGAAGGTCAGGGCGTTCGAGACCGCCCCGAGCAGGATCAACCCGAAGAGCCCGAGCCGCGCCCAGGGCTTGAGCAGGAAGTAGGCGCCGTAGACGACGATGGCGATCGCCGCGAAGACGATCTGCGGAAGCGCCGAGAGGACGCCGCCGGGGACCCCGAGCTCCAGCTCCTCGGGGATCGCCAGCGCGAAGATCAGCGTGCCGAGCACCACGAGGTTGCCCAGGGTCCCGGTGAGGCCGAAGAACCAGACGAAGGCGTCGCGGCGGCCGCGGAACTTCGCCTCGATGGCCCGGGTGTAGTCGACGTCCTCGCGCCTGCGGCAGGTGTCGCAGAAGGGCTTCCCGGCCACGAAGGCCAGGCAGCCCGCGCAAGCGAACGCGCCGCACCGCTCGCAGATCGCGGCGGCCGGCGCGTCCGGGTGCTTGGCGCAGGCGGGCCCCACCTCACCCTCCACCGCCAGCGGGGGGTGAGGGGACAGCTCCGGTGAGGTCACGCCCAACGGGATCCTAGAGCGGGCTGACCGGCGCGGGCGCCGGGGCCGGAGCCGGGGCGGTCTCCTCGGCGGGCGGGGGAGGCGGAGCCTCTTCCTTCTTCTGCTTGCCGGCGCAGCCGGGCATCAGGAAGAGAGCGGCGATTCCGATGGCAAAGAGAAAGCGCATGGCGAGTTCCTTGTGTTTGGTTCGCGGCCCGCTCACCGGTCGATCGGGCCGGAAGGAAAGCCTACCTCCGATCGCGCCTCCGGGGGCAAGCCCCCTCCGGATGAAATCGCTTCCACGACGACCCCGTCCAGGCCTCCGAGGGATGGCTCGAGATCGACTCCATCTCGAGCCACGGATCTCTTTCGGTCGGGCGCGCGAGCGATTAGGCTCGCGCGCCCGTGACCGAGCCCACCCTCAAGCTGATCGAGCTGTATCGCTCCCTCCAGGGGGAGAGCACCCTCGCCGGCGAGCCCTGCGTCTTCATCCGGACGGCGGGGTGCAACCTGCGCTGTGTCTGGTGCGACTCGGAGTACACCTTCACGGGGGGGGAGCCCTGGACCCTGGAGGCCATCCTCGCGGAGGTCGAGCGCCTCGGCCCCGGCCACGTGGAGCTCACCGGGGGGGAGCCCCTCCTCCAGCCCGCGGTGATCCCCCTGATGGAGCGCCTCCTCGAGGCGGGCCGGGAGGTGCTGCTGGAGACCTCGGGCTCCCTCTCCCTGGAGGGGGTGCCGGCGGCCGTGCGGAAGATCGTGGATCTGAAGGCGCCGGGCAGCGGGGAGGAGGCCCGCAACCGCTGGGAGAACCTGGAGCGCCTCGGCCCCCGGGACGAGCTGAAGCTGGTCCTCGCCGACCGCGAGGACTACCTCTGGGCCCGGGAGCAGCTCGCCCGCCGGGACCTCGCCTCGCGCTGCGGGCGGGTGCTCTTCTCGCCGGTGGAGGGCCGCCTCGAGCCGGCCCGGCTCGCCGCCTGGATCCTGGAGGATCGCCTGGCGGTGAGGCTCAACCTGCAGCTCCACCGGATCCTCTGGCCGGAGTCCTCCCGGGGGGTCTGAAGAGGTAGGCATGGTGGTAGACTCGCCCCACCATGAAGACGCTCACGAGAGGGATCTCGAGCCTCCTCTTCCTGGGTCTCCTGGCGCTCCCCCGGGCGAGCGAAGGGGCGACCCTCTTCGAGGATCAGTTCACTTGCTCCAATAGCGCCACCATCGGTGCGTCACCGGAGCTCACCGGCTGGGTCTCCACCAGCGTCGCCCAGGATCCCTGGTCCAGCGTGGGCACCGACGGGGTGATTCCGACGGCCGGCGAGGGCTCGACCACGGGCTCCTTCGCCGACGGCACCATCGACTGGCACGAGAACATGCTGCTGACGGGGGCGACCGACTGGTACAACGTCTCCCTCGACGCCACGATCAACTCGGCCGACAACGACACCGTGGGGCTGGTGGTCCGCTACGCAAACGAGGGCTCCTACTACCTCTGCACGATGAACGAGGACGCCGGCCCCGCCTGCACCGACAACGCCGGCATCGGGACCCGGGGGCTGCGTCTGCGGCGGGTGCACGCCGGCACGACCTGCAACAACGGCTACTCCGTCGCGAACGCCACCTTCAACTACACCTCCGGCACGACCTACGCGTTCCGGCTCTCCGCCATCGGCAGCGTCGTCACCTGCACCGTCGACCTGAACGGCAACGGCCTCTTCGGCGACGGCCCCGACGTCTCGGTCAGCTACACCGACGGCGCCCCCCTCCCGGCGGGCCGGGTGGGCCTCTACACCTACACCAACGGCGCCGTGACCTTCGACGCCGTGGCCGTCACCAGCTCGGATCCCGACAACGACCTGGACGGCGTGACCAACACCACCGAGGTGGCCCTCGGCCTCTCCTCGGCCCTGGCGGACACCGACGGGGACACGATCTCGGATCGCCACGAGGTGCTCTCCCACGGCTACGTCCCCGACACCGACTTCGACGGCACCATCGACGCCCTGGACACCGACTCCGACGGCGACGGCTTCTCGGACGCCGAGGAGGCGGGGGACACGGACCTGGCCACGCCTCCGGTGGACCTCGACTGCGACGGACTGCCCGACTACCGGGACCTCGACTCCGACGGCGACGGCTCCCCCGACGCCGTGGACAGCTGCCGGACCGACCCCACCCTCGCCGACACCGACGGCGACACCGTCGGGGACGGCTGCGACCCGGCCCCGAGCGACCCCTGCGTCTGCCTCGACCGGGACGGCGACACCTGCGACGACTGCCAGGTCACCTGCACGGCGCCCGACACCGCCAACGACGGCCCCGACACCGACGGGGACGGACTCTGCAACGCCGGCGACGACGACGACGACGGCGACGGCCTCTCCGACGCCCTCGAGAACTCGATCGGCTCGGACCGGCTGCGGGCCGACACCGATCAGGACGGCCTCCCCGACGACGTGGAGTACGCCGGGAACACCGACCTCCTCGACGCCGACACCGACGACGACGGCATCTCCGACGGCGACGAGGTCGCCGGCACCCTCGGCGCGGTCACCGACCCCAACGACTTCGACTCCGACGGCGACGGCCTCGGCGACGGCCTCGAGCAGGGGGTCGCCTCCGGCGTCCCGGCCGGCACCTCCTCGTCGAGCCTCGCCCGCCCCTTCTCCGGCACGGCCGCGGGCTTCCAGGGCGACGTGGACGCCTCCACCCAGACCGACCCCCTGGTCGCCGACACCGACGGCGGCGGGGTCGAGGACGGCGCCGAGGACGCCGACGGCAACGGCCAGGTGGACGCGGGCGAGACCGACCCCGGCCTCTGGGGCGACGACGATCCGGACGGGGACGGGCTGGACAACACCCGGGAGACCGCCCTGGGCACCGACCGCCGGGACGCCGACACCGACAACGACGGCCTCTCGGACTCCTTCGAGGTCCTCACGGACAACCTCTCGGCCTACGATCCCCTCACGGACACCAACCCCCTCGACGCCGACACCGACGACGACGGCCTCTCCGACGGTGACGAGACCAACGCCGTCACCGGCTACTACACCGACCCCTTCAATCCCGACTCGGACGGTGACGGCCTCTCCGACGGCCTCGAGCGCGGCTCCACCGGCGTGGCGCCCGGCATCAGCGAGGGCACCGGCGTGAGCTACGCGGGCACCGCCGCCGGCTTCCAGCCGGACCTCGATCCCGCCACCCGCACCAACCCCCTCTCCACCGACACCGACGGCGGTGGGGCCACCGACGACGTCGAGGACACCAACGGCAACGGGCTGATCGACAACAGCGAGACCGACCCCAACGACCCGGCCGACGACGCCGCGGCCCGCTGCCGCGACGGCGTGATCCAGGCCCCCGAGCAGTGCGACGACGGCAACCGCGCGACCGGGGACGGCTGCGACGACTTCTGCCAGGAGGAGTTCGGCTGGGTCTGCTACGGCCTGCCGAGCACCTGCGACTCCCCGACCACCGACACCGACGGAGACGGCCTCACCAACAGCCGGGAGCGGAACATCATCCACACCGACCCCCTCGATCCGGACACCGACGGCGACGGCCTGAACGACGGACCGGAGATCGCCGGGGGGAGCAACCCGCTGACCTACCAGGTGGGGGTCGACACCGACCCCCTCGACGCCGACACCGACGACGACGGGATCGCCGACGGCGAGGAGGCCTCCGCCGGCAGCGATGGACACGTCACCGATCCCCTCCTCTTCGACACCGACGGTGACGGCCTCTCCGACGGGCAGGAGACCTCCGCGCCGGCGATCCCCGCCGGCACCTCCGACGTGCGCGGCGTCGCCTACGTGGGCACCGACCTCGCGGTCTACGCGCTCGACATGGAGACCGGCAGCCAGACCGATCCCACCGCCACCGACACCGACGGGGGCGGCGTCGACGACGGCGTCGAGGACGCCAACCACAACGGCCGCGTCGACAGCACCGAGACCAACCCCAACCTTCCGGGCGACGACGATCCGGACGGCGACGGCCTGAACAACGATCGGGAGGCGGCCCTCGGCACCGACCCCCGCCACGCGGACACCGACCTCGACGGCCTCGAGGACGGCGTGGAGATCGCCGGGGGCAACCCGAACCTCTACGACGTGGGCACCGACACCGACCCCGTCGACGCCGACACCGACGACGACGGCCTCTCGGATGGGGAGGAGCTCGTCGTGGGCAACGACGGCTTCGTCACCGATCCCCTGAGCGCCGACACCGACGGCGACGGAATCCGCGACGGCGTCGAGGTCGGCCGCACGGTCTCGGTCCCGGCCGGCCTCTCGGCGGCGAGCGCGATCCCCTACCGGGGCACCGCCCTGCCCTTCGCCGGCGACCTCGACCCGGCCTCGACCACCGACCCCACCGTGACCGACACCGACGCCGGCGGCGTGGACGACGGCCTCGAGGACGTCAACCACAACGGGCGCATCGACGGCGCCGAGGGTGACCCCACCGACCCGGACGACGACGATCCGGACGGCGACGGCCTGACCAACGGCCGGGAGGCGATCCTGGGCACCGATCCCCTCCTCGCCGACACCGACGGCGATGGCCTCGACGACTACGCCGAGGTCAACGGGACCACCGATCCCACCGAGGGCGACAGCGACGGGGACGGGATCGGCGACGCCGAGGAGCTCGCGGGCGGGACCCCGGGCGTCTTCGACGCGGGCCTGGACACCGATCCCATGGACGCCGACACCGACGACGACGGCATCTCCGATGGCGAGGAGATCGTCGAGGGCAGCGACGGGGTGATCACCGATCCCCTGAGCGCCGACACCGACGGCGACGGCGTCGACGACGGCGTCGAGCTCGGCCTCACCGCGGGCGTCTCCGGCGGCACGACCCCCGGCGGGCTCACCTACGAGGGCACCGGCGCCTCCTTCGCCGGCGACCGGGACCCCACCACCACCACCGACCCCCTCGACCCGGACACCGACGGCGGCGGCGAGTCGGACGGCAGCGAGGACGCCAGCGGCGACGGCGCCGTCGACATCGGCGAGACCGACCCCAACGATCCCACCGACGACTTCTACGCGCCGGCCTGCGGCGACGGGGCCCGGGACGCCGGGGAGCAGTGCGACGACAACGACACCGACGACGGCGACGGCTGCTCCGCCCTCTGCCTGGTCGAGGAGGGGTGGACCTGCACCGGCGAGCCCAGCCAGTGCTCCCTCATCCCGCCGGACGACATCGACGGCGACACCGTGCCCGACGCGATCGACAACTGCCCCAACCACCCCAACCCGGGGCAGGAGGACAGCGACGGCGACGGGATCGGCGACGCCTGCGAGGGTCCCCAGCCGCCCAACCCGGACGAGGACGGGGACGGCTTCGTGGACGGCCTCGCCCTCGGCGGCGGCGGCTGCGCCTGTGACAGCGAGGCGAGCAACACCTCCAGCCCCTGGCTGCTCTGCTCCTTCCTCCTCTTCGGCCTGCTCGCCCGGCGGCGGGGCGGGCCCTCGCGCGCAGGAAGGACCCTCGCGCTGGGCGCCGCCCTCCTCCTCGCCGGCGCGGCCCAGGCCCAGGGGCTCACCCCCGAGGAGCCCGGCGACTTCTCGGTGGACCGCTTCCGGCTCTCCGCCGACGGGGCGGGCTTCCTCGACGTGGAGCAGGCCCGGATCCAGGGAGAGCGCTTCTCCTTCGACGCCGGCGGCGCGCTGCACTACCTCTCCGATCCCCTGATGCTCAGCTGGGAGGGAGACGATCGCCACGCCCCCCTGCTGGCGCACCGGGCCTCCCTCGATCTCTTCGGCGCCCTGACGGTGCACTCCCGCTTCTCCCTCGGGCTGGCCGGGCGCCTGGTGCTCTTCCAGTCCCGGCCCGAGACCTTCGCGGCGGACGCGATCCTCCACACCCTCCCCGACCTGGCGACGACCGGCCCCGGCGATCTGCGCGTCACCCCCAAGCTCTGGGTCCTCACCGCCGAGCAGATCGGCATCGACGTCGGCGTGATCCCGGGCGTCCACCTCCCCCTGGGCGGAGGCAAGGCCTACCTCGGCGAGCGGGGCGTGGCCTTCGAGCCCGAGCTGGTCCTCTCCCGGCACTTCTCCCGCCTGGCCCTGGCCCTGAACGCCGCCTACCTCCTGCGTCCGCGCTCCGAGTTCCTCGACCTGGTGATCGACGACGAGCTGCGCCTGCGCCTGGGCGGGAGCTACCTGGTCTCCACCGACGGGGCGAGCGTCCAGGCGAGCGTGCTCTTCGCGACCTCCCCCACCGACCTGGGGGCCCCGGGCACGACCTCCCTGGAGGTGCTCCTCGGGGTCCGGCAGCCCCTCGGGAAGGGGCTCTCCCTCCACTTCGCCGGCGGGGCCGGACTCCTGCGCGGCGTGGGCAGCCCCGACCTGCGGGTCTTCACCGCCCTGCGCTACGCGCTTCAGCGCTGAGCGAGCGCGGGGCGCAGGTGCGCCTCGGCGAGCAGGGTGTAGGCCGGCCCGGCGCGGCCGAGGACGCTGTGGACGAGCTGCACCCGCTCCACCGGGAGCGCCGGCCAGGCCTCCCCCTCGAGGGCGGGCAGCAGCGCCTGCAGAGGCCGGGCGTCGCGGGGGTGGCGGATCCTTCCGAGGGTGAGGTGCGGCCGGAAGGGCCGCTCCTCCGGGAGGACCCCCACGCCCGCGGCCAGCGCCTCGAGGACCCGGTGGAGGGCGAGCAGATCCCCCGGGGGAGGCTCGAAGGCCAGCGCCACCACCCGGGGCCGGCGAGGCCCGGGGAAGAGGTGCAGCCCCGAGGGCGTGAGCGACGAGGTGGGCTGGCCCTCGAGGCGCGCGGCGAGGGAGGAGGCGAGGGCCTCGGCCTTCTCCCGGTCGAGCTCGCCGAGGAACTTCAGGGTGAGGTGCCAGCGGGAGGCGGGCGTCCAGCGCACCTTCGGCGCCCGCTCGCGCAGGGGGGCGAGGGCCGCCTCCGCCCGCTCCCGCAGGGCCCGATCGACCGGCGCCGCCAGGAAGAGCCGCATCCCCGCACCTTCAGTAGGAGCGCGGCAGCTCCAGGGTGTGCTCGGCCACGTAGTTGAGGATCATCTCGTTGGAGATCGGCGCGGTCTTCAGCAGGCGCAGGTTGGTCCAGAGGTGGAGCAGCCCGAACTCCTTGGAGAAGCCGTTGCCGCCGAGGGTCTGGATGGCGCGGTCGGTGGCCTGCACCCCCAGCTCCGAGGCCAGGAACTTGGCGCAGTTGGCGTAGAAGCCCGCCTCCCCCGGGGGCAGGCCCGCGTCGAGGGCCCAGGCCGCCTTGTAGGTCATGGTCCGGGCGGCCTCCTGGCGGATCTTCACCTCGGCCAGGGGGTGCTGGATCGCCTGGTGCGCGCCGATGGGGGTGTCGCGGAAGACCTTGCGATTTCGAGCGTAGTCGCAGGCCAGGCGCAGCGCGTACTCCGAGGCGCCGACCGCGATGGCCGAGGCCAGGATCCGCTCGGGGTTCAGGGCCATGAAGAGGGCCATGGCGCCCCCGTGGAGATCGCCCACCAGGTTGATCCTCGGGACCTTCACGTCCTCGAAGAAGAGGGTCCACTGGTTCATGCCCTCGATGCCGCCGGTGGGCAGCAGGTCCTTGCGCAGCCCGGGCGCGTCGGTGGGCACGATGAAGAGGGAGAGGCCGTAGCTCTTGGGCAGCCCCTGCGCCTCGCACTCCTTGCGGGACATCGTCCGCGCCACGACCAGCATCGCGTCGGCCACGTCGGCGCCGGTGATGAAGGTCTTCGAGCCGTCGAGCACGAAGCCGTCGTCTTCCTCCCTCGCCGAGGTGGTGATCCGGAAGGTGTTGGTGCCGGCGTCCGCCTCGGTCAGGGCGAAGGCCAGCTTCAGCTCACCCGTCGCGATCCGGGGCAGGAAGTGCTGCTTGGTCTCCTCGCTGGCGGTGCGCACCATGCACAGGGCGTCCATGGTGGTGAGCACCAGGATCGGGTTGGCGAAGCCGAGGGTGGTCATCTCCTCCACCGCGAAGGCCAGGGGCAGAAGCCCCATCTCGTTGCCGCCGTAGCTCTCCGGGATCAGGCAGCCGAGGAAGCCGGCCCCGGCGAGGGCGTCCCAGATCTCCTGGGGGAACTCCTTGTTCTCCAGGATGCGCTCCCTCCAGCGCGCGGCGTCCTTCGCGAAGGGCGCGAAGAGGTCGCGGGTGGTCTGCCGGATCGCCTGCTGCTCCTCGGAGAGCGCGAAGTCGAGTGCCATGTCTGGGCTCCTTTCCCGGGGTCCGCTGCCGACTTGAAGCCCGCGCCCCGCCCCCGGTCAAGGGAGGGCGTGGCCAAAGGGGGAGGGGGTGTGGCAGAAGGGAGCCGATGAAGACGCCCCGCACGATCGCCCTGCTCGCCCTCCCCCTCCTGCTCGCCGCCTGCCCGGAGGAGAAGGCGCCCCTGAAGGTGGCCGCCCCGGCGGAGGCCGAGGCCCCGGCGCCCGCCGACGCCCCGCCCGCGGAGGAGGCCCCGGCGCCGGGCGCGCCCCTCGTGCTCTCGAAGCTCGGGCTGAAGCTCGACCTGCCCGCCGACGCCACCGTCATGGACATGCTCGGGGTGCAGGTCGTCACCGGCGGCGGCACCGTCGTCTCGGTCTCGGCGGTGAAGCCCGAGGGCATCGCCCCGGAGACCTTCGCGGAGGCGAAGGCCGCGCGCGACGACTTCTCCCCCACGAAGGTGGGCAAGGAGGAGGAGACGGCCGATGGCTGGCTCCTGACCTTCGAGAACGAGGGCGGGGGCGTCTCCAACTACTGGGTCTGGATGCGCCGCACCCTCGAGGGCCAGGCCTACGAGTGCAAGGCCACCGTGGGCAGCCCGGAGCAGGCCGCCCGGGCCGAGGCCGCCTGCGCGAGCCTGCGCAAGTAGCTCCTTCAGAGCCGGAGGGGCAGGCGCTGCCGGCCCCAGCGGCCGGGCCTCGCCTCGAAGACCCCCGCGAGGGCCGCGCCGCAGGTGGGGCAGGCGCCCTCGGGCGTGAGCCGCCAGGCCAGCAGCTCGTACCAGTCCCGCTCGATGAGCACCTCGCCGCAGCCGGCGCAGTGGGTGGCGTCGCCCTCGGGGTCGTGGACGTTGCCGGTGTAGACGTGGCGCAGCCCCTCTGCCCTCGCCCAGCCCCGCGCGCGGCGCAGGGTCCGCGCGGGGGTGGCCGGCAAGGCGCGCAGGCGGAAGTCGGGGTGGAAGGCAGAGAGGTGCAGCGGCACCTCGGGCCCCAGCTCGGCGGCGACCCAGGCGGCCAGCGCCCGCAGCTCCGCCTCCGAGTCGTTGAGCGTGGGGATCACGAGGACGGTGAGCTCCAGCCAGAGGCCCTCCTGCCGGGCGAGCGCCACCAGGGTCTCCTTCACCGGCTCGAGGTGCCCGCCGGTCTGCCGCCAGTAGAAGTCCTCGGTGAAGGCCTTCAGGTCGATGTTGGCCGCGTCCATCACGCCGAAGAGCTCCTCGCGCGCCCCGGGCAGGACGTAGCCGGCGCTCACCGCGACGGCGCGCAGGCCCCGCGCCCGGGCGGCCCGGGCGCAGTCCACGGCGTACTCGAGGAAGATCACCGGGTCGTTGTAGGTCAGGGCGATCGAGCGGCAGCCCGCCTCGGCGGCGGCCCGGGCGAGGGCCTCCGGCTCGGCCGCCTGCTGCCGGCCGTCGAAGTCGCGGGCGCGGCTGCTCTCCCAGTTCTGGCAGAACTTGCAGGCCAGGTTGCAGCCGGCGGTGCCCAGGGAGAGCACCGGCGTGCCGGGGAGGAAGTGCGCGAGGGGCTTCTTCTCGATGGGGTCGATGCACAGGCCGCTGGAGCGGCCGTGGGTGGTCAGGCGGATCGTCGGCGGGTCGTGGTCGTCCTCGCGCCGGGGCCGGCCCCGGACGAAGCAGAAGCCCCGCTGCCCCGGAGAGAGACGGCAGAGGCGCGGGCAGACCCGGCACTCGAGCTCGCCGGAGGGGAGCTCCTCGAAGTGGCGGGCCACCGGGCCGGTGATCCCTTCGCTCACCCCTCTAGATTAACCCAGCCGGGACCCCGTGGTAGAGGGCGCCCATGAGCTATCAGAATGCCCTCATCACCGGTGCGTCCAGCGGGCTGGGCGCCGGCCTCGCCCACCGCTTCGCTCAGAAGGGCACCCGGGTCTTCGCCCTGGCCCGCCGCGAGGACAAGCTCGCCGAGCTGCGCGAGGCCAGCGGCGAGAAGATCGAGCCGGTGGTGCTGGACGTGAGCGACACCGACGCCCTCGTGGCGAAGATCCGGGAGCTCGACGCCGCCTGCGGCGGCCTGGACCTGATCATCGCCAACGCCGGCGTCGGGAAGACCAAGAAGGCCTCGCGGATCGACTGGGAGAACTGGGTCGAGCCCACCCTGCGGGTGAACGTCCTGGGCGCCATCGCCACCCTCACGGCGGTGCTGCCCCGGATGGTGGAGGAGCGGCGCGGCCACCTGGTCGGCGTCTCCTCGATCGCGGCCATCCGCGGCCTGCCGGGCTCGGGCGCCTACTCGGCGAGCAAGGCGGCGCTCTCGACCTACCTCGAGACCCTGCGGGTCGACCTCAAGTCGAAGGGCATCACCGTGACCACCCTCGAGCCGGGCTTCGTGAAGACGCCCCTGACCGAGGGCGGCAAGCAGCCCATGCCCTTCCTGATGGAGCTCGAGCCGGCCCTCGACGCCATGATGAACGCCATCGAGAAGAAGAAGGGCCACCTCGCCTTCCCCTGGACCCTGGCGAGCGCCGCGGGCATGGGGCGGATGATCCCCCGCAGCCTCTACAGCCTCCTCGTGGGCCGCTAGGGAAGAGAGCGCCCGGCCGCGGCGCGCACAGCGCCGCAGGGCGCGGTCCCGTGACCCCCGAGCTCGAGCTGGGGGGTTCGGGGGGAGCGGTGCTCCCCCCGATCTCGACGGCGGGCCACGCCGCCTTCCCCTGGACCCTGGCGAGCGCCGCGGGCATGGGGCGGATGATCCCCCGCAGCCTCTACAGCCTCCTCGTGGGCCGCTAAACCAGAGATCATGATTCCCGAACAGCGGATGGCGCCGCGGACGTGCCCGGATGCAAGGAAGGGTGAGGGAGCCTAGCCTTAGCTAGGTGACCGAGGCCTGACGCCGCAGGCGGGTGCGGCCTGCAAGCCAGGCGTGATCGGGAATCGTGATTTCTGGTTTAGGGAAGAGAGCGCCCGGCCGCGGCGCGCACAGCGCCGCAGGGCGCGGTCCCGTGACCCCCGAGCTCGAGCTGGGGGGTTCGGGGGGAGCGGTGCTCCCCCCGACTACTTGGACGCAACTTTGCCGCCGACGCCGATCGAGAGCTGATCGAAGAGCCGCTCGCGCTCCCGCTGGAACGCCGCCTGCTGCGCCTCCGGCAGCCGATCGTGCCGGGTGCGGTGGTGCTCGAAGGGATCGACGATCTTCTTGCCCTTCTGGAGCTGGTAGTGGAGGTGGGGCGCCGTGCTGCGGCCGGTGTTGCCCGAGTAGGCCACCACCTCGCCCTGCTTCACCTTCTGACCCGGGCGGAGGCCCTCGGCCATCCGATCGAGGTGGAGGAAGAGGACGTGGACGCCGTCGGGCCCGGCGAGGTCGAGGCAGTTGCCGTTGCGGCGGGTCGACCAGTTGATGCGGCTGACGGTGACGTCGAAGGGCGCCTTCACCGGCGTGCCGATCGGCGCCTTGAAGTCCACGCCCTGGTGACCCCGGCCGTCCTTCAGCAGCGAGGTGATCTGCTCGTAGGTGTCGATGGGGCTGCCCTCGAGGCGGGCCTCGATCTCGACCCCCTGCCGGTCGAAGTAGCGCAGGGGCCCCTCGGCGTCGGGGCGGAACGCGTAGGCCTCGAAGGTCTGGCCCGCCTTGCCGCTCTTGAAGCGCAGGGCGAGGATCTTCGGCTCGGGCTCCCCCGGGAGGTAGAGGAGCTCGATGGCGTCCCCCGCCCGCAGGTCGCGGGCCGGGTCGAGCCACCAGACCAGCAGCCGCCCGGTGACGGCCGTGAGGGGATCGGCGAGGTCGCGCGGCAGGCGGCCGGCGAAGGTCTGATAGAGCGAGCGGTCGATGGGGCCACCGAAGGCCCGCGGACCGACCGGCTCCCCCGCGGAGCCCGCGGTCTGGGCCGCGGCCTCGGGCGCCGGCGCCGGATCCACCGGGATGGGGCGCGACCCCGCCGCCGCGGCGTGCTCGTCGACCTCCACCGGGGGGAGCGCGGCCTCGGGGGCCGGGGCGGGCTCGGGCTCGGGCTCGGCCACCGCCGGCGCGGGGACGGGCGCCTCGCTCTCGGGCGCGATCACCTCGGCGGGATCGTCGTCCCCGGAGCCGAGGAGCAGGGGGGAATAGGCGACGGCGGCGGTGACCAGCGCGGCGACGATC
The DNA here is from genome assembly GCA_029210625.1 of Deltaproteobacteria bacterium. NCBI lineage: Bacteria > Pseudomonadati > Myxococcota > Myxococcia > Deltaproteobacteria bacterium. Next base: position 196,053 of record JARGFU010000004.1, read on the forward strand.
AAAATCGGCAGGACGATCTTGCTACTCATGGGGCGTCCTTCATAGACGAAGGCGCCGACGGATCCAAAGAGAATGCAATCTTTCCTCGTGGTCCATGGCTGGGATTTTCCGGACGCATGGAGTAGATCGACCCCCATGCGGCTCTACGATCTTCCGCGCTCACCCTGGAGTCAGCAGGTGCGCATCGTCCTGGCCGAGAAGGGCCTGGCTCACGAGCGCCACATCGTCCTGCCGGGGCAGGAGCTGGAGAGCTGGTACCAGGAGCTCAACCCCCTGGCCCGCACCCCCACCCTGGTCGACCGCGACCTGGTGCTGCGGGAGTCGAGCGTGATCGCCGAGTACCTGGAGGAGGCCTACCCGGACCACCCCCTGATGCCCGAGTCTCCGGCCGAGCGCGCGGTGGTGCGGATGGTGGTGAGCTTCGTCGAGCAGTACCTCGGCCCGCCGATGGAGGACCTCGCCCTCGCCCTGGCCGCGGGTGACGAGGTGGACCCCCACGACCTGGAGGAGCTGCGGGCCGACTGCGAGCTGGCCTTCGAGCTCCTCTCCGAGATCCTGGTCGCCGGGCAGACCCACGCCGCCGGTGAGCGCTACTCCCTCGCCGACGTGGCGCTGGCCCCCTTCCTCCTGGGGATGGTCGAGCCCCTCGACCTCGGCGAGACCCTGGCCGCCCAGGAGAACGTCGCGGCCTACTGCACCCGCCTCTCCCAGCGGACCTCCTCCCGGGTCGTCGAGCAGAGCCTCGCCGAGTGGGCGGAGATGATCTCGAACCTCTAGGGTTCGAGACGCGCTCGCGCCGCCCACCCGGACAAAGCCCGCTTGCATCGGCGCGCCCGGCCTGCTACCAATTTCCTCACGAGCAGGACGTGAGCGTACCCCTCGCGGAACTCACCCCTGCTCTCCTTCGCTGGTCCCGCTGTGAGAGGTGAAATCCGCTCACGTCTCGTGGACCTCGCCAGACGTCAATTTGACCGGAGCGCAGCGCAGCCCCGCAGGGCGCGAGAACGTCGCTTCGGGAGGGACCAGTCCAAGCCGATGGGTGAGACTCCTCAGACCGCCTCCAAGGCCAAGGCCGCCAAGACCACCAAGACGGTCCGCAAGGCCAAGACGGCCAAGGCGGTGACCAAGAAGAAGACCAAGAAGGCCGCGGCCGAGGCCGAGGCCTCTGCGCCCGAGCCGGGCCCCGCCCCGGAGGGGGAGGGAGCGCCCGCCCGGAAGGCGGCCAGGAAGGCCACGAAGACCGCGAAGGCCGCCACCGAGAAGACGGTGAAGAAGGCGGCGAAGAAGACGACCCGCAAGACCTCCCGGAAGGCGGCCGAGGAGGCTGCCCCCGAGCCCGCCGTGGCCGCCGAGTCGGCGGCCGAGGCCCCGGCGCCGGTGAAGGCCAACGGCGTCGAGGAGGGCGCCGGCGAGGCGCCGGCGAAGAAGCCGGCCCGCAAGAAGCGCCCGCGCCGGGAGAAGGCCGCCGCGTCCGCGGACGCGGCCGAGGCCGGCACCGAAGCGGTCGCCGCGGAGAGCGCCGCGCCGGCTGGCGAGCCGGCCGCCGGATCACCGGCGGGCGAGGCCGGCGAGGAGGGCGAGCGCCCCCGCAAGCGCAAGCGCCGCCGCCGTCGGGGCGGAGACGCCCTCAAGATCTCCAACGACCTCGAGGGCTGCAAGACCGTCGCCCGCAAGCGCTATGGCATCGACCGGCTGCACCCCGAGCAGGAGGTCGCCATGGCCTCGGTCCTCGAGGGCCGCGACACGGTGGTCGTCCTCCCCACGGGCTTCGGCAAGTCGCTGATCTACCAGGTGCCGGCGATGATGGTGGACCGCCCCACCATCGTCATCTCGCCCCTGATCGCGCTGATGTCCGATCAGGAGAGCGCGCTCAAGCGCCGCGGCATCCCCGTCGTCCGCCTCGACTCCACCCTCAAGGTGGCCGAGCGGCGCGAGGCCCTCGATCGCATCGCCCAGGGGGGGCGGCTGGTGATCCTCACCACGCCCGAGACCCTCGAGTCGATCGCCGCCCGCCCCTACTTCGCCCAGGCCAAGCCCGCGATCCTCTGCATCGACGAGGCCCACTGCATCTCGGAGTGGGGCCACGACTTCCGGCCGGCCTACCTGCGCCTGGGCACCGAGCGGCGCTTCCTGGGCACCCCGGTGGTGCTGGCCCTCACGGCCACCGCGACCCCCAAGGTGCGCGAGGACATCTCTCGCCAGCTGCGCCTCACCGACCCGAAGGTCGTGACGGCGCCGCCCCACCGCCCGAACCTGCGCCTCGGCGTCGAGGTGGTGCCGGGCAACCTCAAGCCCGAGGCCGCAGGCCGCCTGCTCAAGCGCCTGCAGCGGCCTGGCATCGTCTACTGCTCCACCACCGTCGAGGTGGACAACATCTGGGTCGCCCTCAACCGCGCCCGGATCCCGGCGGCCCGCTACCACGGGAAGATGGGCACCGCCGACCGCAACGCAGCGCAGCGGCGCTACATGAAGCCCTCCAAGCGCCTGGTGATGGTGGCGACCAGCGCCTTCGGCATGGGCATCGACAAGCCCAACATCCGCTACATCCTCCACTACCAGGCGCCGGGCTCCCTCGAGCAGTACGTGCAGGAGTTCGGGCGGGCGGGCCGCGACGGCCACCCCTCCCACTGCACCTTCCTCTTCGACGAGGCCGACCTGCGCACCCAGGACCACCTCCAGCGCCAGAGCCGGGCCAACGCCCGCCAGCTGATGCGGGTGGCCCACGCGCTGAAGGCCTGGGCCGAGGACGGGAAGCGGGTGAACGCCTCGGACCTCGCCCTCTCGGCGGAGATCCCGGCCTCGACCTGCCGCTCCCTCTGCGCCCAGCTCGAGGAGGTGGGCCTGGTCGAGCTCGACGAGGAGCGCAACTACTTCCCCCTCTGCGACCCCTCCGAGCTCATCGACGGCGCCAAGGACCTGGCCGGCCGCTTCGAGACGATGCGCACCGAGGACGCCAAGCGCCTCGCCGCGGTCAAGGAGTACGCCCTGACCGAGGAGTGCCGCAGCGTCTTCATCCGGCGCTACTTCGGTGAGGACGATCCCCCCAAGTGCGGCAAGTGCGACCGCTGCCGGGCGGAGCGCCGCCACGACCAGTCGATGGAGCGCTTCTCGCGCGCCGTCGAGGGGGTCGAGCGGGGCGAGCAGCCCCCCGCCGGCACCTCGAAGCGCCGCCGCCGCCGCCGCAAGCGCCGCCGGGGCGGCGAGGGCCGGGAGCAGGAGCAGCGGCAGGAGGCCCACCCCCGCCGGGGCCGGAGGCCCGAGGTGGAGCGGGACGAGGGGCCCTCGATCGACATCGACATGAACGGGCCGCCCGTCTCGCCCCACGACCCGAAGCCGAAGGCCGTGGTCGAGGCCCGGGTGAGGCCGATGGTCCGCAAGCGCAAGGAGAAGGACGCCGGGGGCGCCGCCGCCCAGGCCAGCGCCTCCCCGCAGGGCGGGGCCGCCACCGCGCCGCCCGCCGCGCCCCGGGTGGTGGCCGCCCGCCGGGTCGTCGAGTTCAAGCGGGACGAGGGCCCGCGGGGCTACGTGGCCGGGGGCCAGCGCCCCCGCCCGGCGCCGCAGCAGACCGAGCTCGCCCTGAAGCCCACGCCCGCGCCCGCTCCTGCGCCCGAGGAGAAGGCCGCGCCGGCCGCGAAGAAGAAGGCCGCCAAGAAGGTGGCGAAGAAGGCCACCGCCAAGAAGACGGCCGGCCAGCAGGCCGGCAGCAAGAAGGTGGCGAAGAAGGCCCCGGCCAAGAAGGCGACCAAGAAGACGGCCGCGAAGAAGGCGACCAAGAAGGCCGCCGAATAGCCGGGGCTCCCCGCCTACTCGCCGGCGGGGATCTTCGCCTGGAGCTGTTGCAGCTGCTGCTGCTCCATCATCTTCTTCATCAGCGCCTCGCGGACCTCGGGCGGGAGGTTCTTCAGCGTCTCGGGGTCGAGGCCGCCCATCGGGCCCATGCCCGGCCCGGCCGGCGCCTCGACCTTCTCGAAGCTCTTCCCGCCGCCGGCGAGCGAGCGCCGCAGGAAGGGCGAGAGGCGATAGACGCCGGCGTCGATGTTCCCCCGCGCGGGGATCCACTTCTGCTCCTCGCTCTCCTGCTCGGCGCCGAGGTCCAGCTCGGCCTGCTGGCCGGACTCGAAGGTGAGGACCACCCGCGCCACCGGCTTCTTCAGGGCCTGCTCGGCGGCGGCGAGCTGCTCGCCCTCGGCGAGGCCGAGGGCCCGGGCGTTCTTCAGCGCCGCGAGGCGCTGATCGACCCGGGCCGGATCGAAGACGAAGTCGTCGGCCAGCGCCGGGCGGCTCTCGGTGATCGCCCAGCCCGCCTCGCCCTTCTCGAGCAGGGTGCGCTCGGCGCCGTCGACGATCTCGAGGCTGCGGACGATGGAGGGATCGAAGTCCATCAGGTCGAGGAGGCGCAGGCTCTCCACCGGCGCGAGGAAGGCCTCGGCGTTGGAGGCGTGGAGGAGGTAGAGGGTGTCGCCGCCCTCGACCTGCCCGTAGACGGCGCCGCCCTCCCCGGCGGCCTGGCCGAGGCGCAGGGTGCGGGTCTGCTCGCCGGCGGTGAAGCTCACCCGGGCCGCGCCCTCCCCCAGGCCGGTGACCGCCACGCCGGGATCCTCGGTGACGAGCTCCTTGGCCCGCAGGTTCACGAGGGCCGCCACCCGGCTCTTCGCCGCCGCCGGATCGAAGCGGAAGCCCTCGGGGAGGTCCGGGGCCGGCTCGGCCGCCAGCCGCCAGGCCTCCTCGGCCTTCTCGAGGGCAAAGGGCGCGCCGACCGGGCCGAGGGCGACCCGGGAGAGCGCGTCGATCTTCTCCTCGAAGACCTTCAGCTCGTACCACTGCGGGGTCTTGCGCACGAAGGTGTAGGCGTAGATGCCCGAGACCGAGAAGACCTCGTCGCCCACCCTGACGTGCGTGCCGCCCTCGGCGGCCTTGCCCACCACGAACTCGGCGACGACCTTCCCGCCGGCCGAGGCCTTCACCCGGTTGCCCTTCTCGGCGTCCACCTCGTAGTCGGCGAAGCGCTCGGGGTTGGCGGTGATCAGCGCCGAGGAGGTGATCTTCGGGATCACCGAGAGGGCGGAGTCGACGGCGCTCTTCGAGGCCCGGTGCTTGCCGTCCACCTTCCACCCCTCCCCCGACCGGATCAGGGTGACGGCCTCGGGGCCCTCGACCTCCAGGCGATCGATGGCGTCGGGGTCGACCTTGGCGAAGGAGATCCGGGAGATGCCCTTCTCGGCGGGCTGCTGGTTGACCAGCCAGACGCCGCCGAGGAGGAGGGCGAAGACCGCGATCGCGATGAGGCTCTGCTTGCTCATGATCTGCTCCCCTAGAGGGTGGCCCGGGCGCGGCGCGCCTCACGCAGCCGCCAGCGCACGACCCCGAAGCCCACGAAGAGCAGGGGCAGGCCGAGGATGTTGAGGTACTTGGCCGCCGCGCGCTGACCGCTGCTGACCTTGTCCAGGGGCGCCGCCGAGAGGCCGCGGCTGCGCACGGCCAGGAGGGCGTCGTCCTGGGCCAGCCAGTCGACGAGGTTCAGGGCGAAGACCTGGTTGGAGCGGGAGAGGTAGTCGTCCTTCACGATCAGGTGACCGCCGGAGACGAGCACCCGGGCGTTCGCCGCCCGCGAGAGCGGCGCCGGGGCCGCCGGATCCTGGCTCTGGAGCTCGGCGCCCTCGCCGACGAAGGCGCTCGGGATGGCCCCGGAGAGGGCGACGATCAGGGCCTGCTCGGAGCCCTCGCCCAGGTCCGCCGAGCCCCAGCGCTGCAGCGGGTTGAGGTCGTAGGGGGCGCTGCGCACCCAGCTCTTCTCCGAGCTCTTCACCAGCACCTCGGCCTTCACGCCCTCGGGCAGCCCGGGGAGCACCGAGAGGGGGCTCATGAAGGGGAAGACCACCTGGGCCAGCCCCTGGGTGAGGGGGTGGTCGGGGTCGAGGGCCCGGGGCACGGGGATGAAGGGGTAGCGCACCTGCTGCTGGATCATCATCGCGCCGCGCTGCTGGGCGACCGACATCGGCGCGCACTCGGCGTCGATGACCAGGCCCTTCTCGACGCGCACCCCGTACTTCTCGAGCATGGCGGTGAGGCCGTGATCGAGGGGGTTGGGCTGGAGTTGCTGGAGCTCGGGGTCGACCTCACCGAGGAGGAAGGCCACCGACTTGCCCTGCATGATGAACTGGTCGAGGGCCCGCTGCTCGGCGTCGGAGAGCGGCGTCTTCGGGCCGGCGACGATGATCGCCGCGATGTCCGCCGGGATCTCGGGGGTGGTGGTGAGGTCGAGCTCGGCGAGCTCGTACATCTCGTCGAGGAGCGACGCGAGGCGGGAGAGCCCGGCCGCGGGGGAAGCCCCCTGGTGGCCGCCGAGCAGCGCGATCTTCGGGGCGTCCTTGCGGGCCATCTTGCGGATGAGGGTGGTCAGCTCGTACTCGAGGCCCTCGATCTGGGGGACCTGCGGCAGGACCTCCTTCTGCTCGCCGTAGGAGAGGGCCAGCGCCCGGTAGGCGCGCCGGCTGGAGGGCTCGTCGTTCTCGATGACCGGCACCTCGGTCGCCCGGATGCCCTGGGCCATCAGCTCCTGCTCGACGCTGGTCGCCTCGCGCAAGGCCCGGCCGAAGATGTCGACCTTGACCTCCTTCTTCTTCTCCTTGTCCTCGTCGGTCTCCTGCGCCAGGGGATCGATGAACTCGTAGCGGATCTTCCCCTTCGAGGCGGCGTGGTAGGCGTCGAGGAGGTCCTTCACGTCCCGGTTGAGGTTGTTGGCCGGCGGCGGGAGGTCGGCGGTGAAGTAGGCGCGGATCGTCAGGGGATCCTCGAGGTCGGCGAGGGAGTCGAGGGTGGCCCGGGAGAGGGAGAAGCGCCCCTCACGGGTCAGGTCGAGCCGGCCGAAGATCGAGATGCCCAGGACGTTGAGGAGCACGAGGCTCCCCACCACGAAGGCGCCGAGGACGAAGGGATCGAGGGTCTTCTTCTTCATGATCGTCTCCTTCCTTCAGGCGTGCCGCCGGCCGAGCGAGAGCACCGAGAGGTAGAGGGCGCCGCCGCAGAGGGAGAGGTAGTAGAGGACGTCCCGGCTATCGAGGACGCCCCGGGAGATGCTCTCGAGGTGGGCGCCGAGGCTGATGGCGTCCAGCACCGGGGCCAGCGAGGGGAAGAGGCCGGCCAGCCAGGAGATCACGAAGAGCACCGAGCCGATGATGAAGGCCAGGATGAAGGCCACGATCTGGTTGTCGGTGAGGGTCGAGCAGTAGATGCCGATCGCCACCAGCGCCCCGACGAAGAGCACCAGCCCGACGTAGCCGGCGACGACCGGGCCCCAGTCGAGGTCCCCCAGGAAGCTGACGGTGATCGCGTAGACCACCGTGAGGCCGACCGCGGTGAGCATCAGGCCCATGGCCCCCAGGAACTTGCCCAGGATCACCTGGGTGTCGCTGACCGGCAGGGTGGTCAGGAGCTCGAAGGTGCCCGACTTCCGCTCCTCGGCCACCAGCCGCATCGTCACCGCCGGGGTGAGGATCGCCAGCAGCATCGGCGGCGAGAGGGTGAAGGCCGAGGGCTGGAAGAAGCCCCGGAGGTCGGCCCGGCCGAAGAGGAAGAGGGTCGAGAAGAAGAGGCCGCCGGAGACCAGCAGGTAGACGGCGACCACGATGTAGGCGATGGGCGAGTCGAAGTAGCTCTTCAGCTCGCGGCGGGCGATGGCCAGCACGCTGTTCATGGGTCAGTCCTCCCCCTGGGTGAGCTTGCGGAAGGTGTCCTCGAGGGAGACCTGCTCGCGGTGGAGATCGAGGAGCACCAGGTCGTTCTTCACGGCGGCCTGGAAGATGGCCTCCCGGGGGTCGTCGCTCCCCTGGGTGGTCAGGCGGAAGGCCAGGGCCCCGTTGGGCTCGCCGTTCTCGGCGTCGGCGTGGCGGCGCGCCTCGCGGACGCCGGGCAGCGCGGCCAGCAGGCCCTGGACCGAGCCCGCCTCAGCGGGCGTGCCGTTGACGGCCTTGAGCACCACGGTGACCACCGCGCCGCCCTCGCGGTCGGTGAGCCCGTCCGGGGTGTCGTCGGCGACGAGCTTGCCCTCGTTGATGATCAGCACCCGGGAGCAGGTGGCCTGCACCTCCGGGAGGATGTGGGTGGAGAGGAGGACCGTCTTGTCCTTGCCCAGCTCCCGGATGAGGTCGCGGATCTCGACGATCTGGTTGGGGTCGAGGCCGCTGGTGGGCTCGTCGAGGACCAGCAGGTCCGGGTCGTGGAGCATGGCCTGGGCCAGGCCCACCCGCTGCCGGTAGCCCTTGGAGAGCTTGCCGATGTCCTTGCCCAGCACGCCGAGGATCCCGCAGCGGTCGGCGATCTCCTTGAGGCGCTTCGGGTCGTCCACCCCCCGCATCCGGGAGACGAAGTGGAGGAAGTCGACGACCATCATCTCGTCGTAGAGGGGCGCGGACTCGGGCAGGTAGCCGATCTTCCTGCGGGCCTCGAGGGGCCGCTCACCCACGTCGAGGCCGCCGATCCGGACGCTGCCGCCGCTCGGGGCCAGGAAGCCGGTGAGCATCCGCATGGTGGTGGTCTTCCCGGCGCCGTTGGGGCCCAGGAAGCCGACCACCTCACCTCTCGCCACGGAGAAGGAGATGCCCTGCACGGCCCGGGTGGTGCCGAAGGTCTTCTCGAGCTTCTCGACGCCGATCATGGCGTTGGAGCTATCCGTCATCGCGTTTCCTCCCAGATGCGCTGCTTGGCGGGTCCCGGGGCCTCGTTCAAGGCCGCTGCCCCATCACGGGGTTCGCACAACCCGAAGGCCGGTCTTCTTATTTCGAGTGGGCCCGGGATTTCAAGGGGCCGGCCCGACCCGCCGCGGCGACCGCGTCGATTGCCCGATCCCGGGCCCGGTGCTATCGGATGCGCCATGATCTCGACCATGGATTTCCCCACGCGGGTCCGCATCGGAGAGGGGGCCGTGGGCGCCCTCGTCGAGGAGGTGGCCGATCACCAGCTTCGCCGGGCTCTGGTGGTCTCGGACAAGGGCGTCGTCGAGGCGGGCCTCGTCGCCCGGGTGGCGCGGATCCTGGAGGGGGCCCAGGTCGAGTGGCACCTCTTCGACAAGGTCCAGACCAACCCCGAGGAGGAGGACGTCCTCGCCGGGGTCGAGGCCTACCGCCAGTCCGGCGCCGACCACCTGGTCGCCGTGGGCGGCGGGGCGGCCATCGACACGGCCAAGGGCATCCGCCTGCTGGTGAACCACCCGGGGCCCCTCTCCCGCTACGACGACGCGCTGGGCGGGGGCAAGCACGTCACCGGCGAGCTGCCGCCCCTCTTCGCGGTGCCGACCACCGCCGGGACCGGCAGCGAGGTCGGCCGGGCCTTCGTGGTGACCCTCGAGGGCCGCAAGGCGGTGATCTTCTCCCCCCGCCTGATCCCCACCGCCGCGATCTGCGATCCGGTGCTCACCCTGGGCCTGCCCCCGGAGATCACCGCCGCCACCGGCATGGACGCCCTCTCCCACAACGTCGAGGCCTACCTGGCCCGGGGCTTCCACCCCCTGGCCGACGCCATCGCCATCCGGGGCATCTCCCTGGTGGCCCGCTTCCTGCCCCGGGCGGTGAAGTCCGGCGCCGAGGACCTCGACGCCCGCACGGCCATGATGAGCGCCGCCCTGATGGGCGCCGTCGCCTTCCAGAAGGGGCTGGGGGGCATCCACTCCCTGGCCCACGCCCTGGGCAGCGAGTGCGGCCTCCACCACGGCCTGGCCAACGCCCTGGTGATGCCGACGATGCTGCGCTTCAACGCCGAGGCCGTCCCGGACCGGATGCTCGACGTGGCCACCGCCCTGGGCGCCTCCGGCGCGGGCTACGGCTCCGAGCCCGGCGAGCGGGCCGCCCAGCGGGTGATGAGCCTCTGCAAGGACATCGGCCTGCCGGCGAGCCTCGGCGAGCTGAAGATCGGCCCCGGGATGGCCGAGGCCCTGGTCGACGCCGCCCACGCCGACGGCTGCCATCAGTCGAACCCGCGGCCGGTGACCCGCAGCGACTTCGTGCGCCTCGTCGAGTCGCTCTTCTGAGCCGGGGATCAGGGCACGCAGAGACCGAAGAGGGTCGAGGCGAAGAGATCCGTGCAGGTGTCGGTGGGCGCCGGGCAGTCGGGATGGGAGGTCGTGCCGAGGGCCCCTTGCGAGGTCATGCAGACGAACTCGCAGGTCACGCTCGTCGCGGCGGGCAGCGTCGTGCAGTAGGCGCCAGCTCCGCAGCTCTCACCCTCCGAGAGCCCGGCCGCGCTGCAGCCGTCGTGGGGAGCGAGGATCGCCTGGGGCGTGGGCAGGCAGGGATCGAAGGGGCTGAGGTAGATCTCGCCGGGCTGGCAGAGCTGGCCCGGATCGCTGCAGGCGGCCTCCGGCGCGTGGAAGGAGCAGCTGGGCTCGCAGATCCCGTAGCTCGATCGGGTGCCGTCGGAGAGCCCGAGTGGCGTGCAGCCCTCCCCGGCGACGCAGGCGCCCGGGTCGCCGGGCCCGGAGCCCGAGGCGCAGAGGGTCCGGCAGACCGCATCCACCGCGTTCACCATGATGCAGATCAGCCCCGCACCGCAGTCCTCGCTGCCCGTGCCGCAGGGATCACCCTCCGCGAGGGTGCCCGCCGGCAGGCAATAGTTGGATTGGTTGGGTTGGAAGGCCGGGAAGCACCTGAGCCCCTCGGCGCAGCCCGAATCCGCCGCCGGTCCCCAGGGCAGGCAGCCCCGCGCGCAGACGCTGCCGAAGCAGGTCTCCCCGGCCGCGCAGGCCGGATCGCAGAGGGTGCAGGTCGCCGAGCAGCCGTCTCCGGCGAGCGTGTTGCCATCATCACACTCCTCGACGCAGGAGAGGACGCCGTCGCCGCAGACCTCCACGCCGCAGGCGCTCGAGCAACCCTCGCAGTCCAGGGTGTTCCCGTCGTCGCAGGCCTCGGCGGCCTGCCGGACGCCGTCACCTCAGACCGGGTCGGGGTCGGTCTCGGCCGGGCAGGCGATGGAGCCGACCAGCAGGCCGGCGGCGAGAGCGAGCACGGAGCGAGGGAGCGAGGTCATGGCGTCTCTCCTGGGTGTGGAGTCCTGGTGTGCGCGGCAGCCGCTCCCTGACTTCCGCCCGAGGCGGATCCTACCACGCAGCGCGGCGGCCCCGCGGAAGATCCAGGCCTGCTCGACCTCCTCGAGGGACCCGGGCGGTTCAGGTCTTGGCGAAGCGGAGCAGCGCCAGGAGCTGGGCGAACTGGATCGGCTTGGGCATGTAGTAGGCCGCGCCCGCTCGCAGCAGGCGGTCGGCCAGATCCGGGTCCTGGGAGGCAGACATCACGATCACCGGCACGTTCCGGTGGGCGACCTGCGCGTGGATCTGCTCGAGCAGCTGCCCACCGTGCATCATCGGCATGTTGTAGTCGGTGACGACCATGTCGAAGCGCTCGCGCTCCACGGCGTCGATGGCCTGCAGGGCGTCACTGACCGTGACGACCGTGAGGCCCTCCCGCTCCAGGAAGTCGGTGAGCAGCTTCAGGACGAAGGTGTCGTCGTCCACGAGCAGCACTCGCAGGCCGACCTCGTTGGACGTGTTCTGCTCCGGATCCCACACCCGGACAATCTACCCCACCGCCTCGGGATACCCAGAAGAACGGGGACGGATTTCCTCCCCGCAGGCGGGTGCGGCCTGCAAGCCAGAGGCGATCGGGAATCGTGGGTTCTGGTCTAGGCTCGGGCGAGCCGAAGAGGTAGGCGCGAGCTCGTGATCGTGCCAGTGAGCCGAGGATCGCATCGCCGCGACGGGGTCGATACCAACAGGGGGTGTGCCGGATGGGCTGGTCCAGCAAACTGATCGCGCTGTGCATCGCCGCAGCCACGACGGCCGTCGTGGCCAGGGCGGAGACCCGGCCGCCGGCGGTCGTCGATCACCTCGACCTCGCGGCGGACCACGACCGGGGCCGGGTCTTTCTCGACGGAGAGGACGCGCTGGTGCTCGACGGCAACAACCCCTTCTTCCTGCGGTGGAGGGCCGGCCGCTGGGTGCGCGCCGAGGCCTCGCTGCGGGGTGCCCCCTCCCTGCGGCCCGGCGCCTGGTATGGCGCCCTGGCCCGGGGGCGCGCCCTGCTGGCCGGGAACAACGCGGCCTACGCCGTGGAGGCCCACCAGGGCCGGTGGACCTACGCGGGCCTCGTCGAGCCCCCCGCGGGATGGCGGAGCATCCACGGTGTCGCGTTGTCGCCGGACGGTACCCGGGGGATGATCCTCCACGACCTGGCGCTCAGCGCGCTCGCGCGAACGGCCGAGGGGGCCTGGCGGGCGACCCGGATCGAGCTCGAGGGCAAGGCCCGCGGCGTCGCGCTGAACGACGAGCGCGCGGCCGTGCTCACCGACGACGCGGTCGTGGTCTTCGAGCGAAGCGGGGAGCGGTGGGTACAGCGTCAGGTGCTCACGCTGGTCCCCGATGCGCCGCTGCCCGGCAGGGAGGAGCACCTGCGTCCGACCGGGGTGGCCGCCCTCGACCAGGAGATCCTCGCGGTGGTGGGGTTCGCCCGCTTCAACGTGAGGCAGATCCACGTCTTCGAAGCGGCGCGCGAGGGGTGGCGCCAGACCGCCGTCCTCCACCCCCCGCCGCGCACCACCGGCGAGCCACCGCGTTTCGCCGAGGAGCTCGACCTCGATCGCGGACGCCTGCTCGTCGGCGCGCCCTCCGCGCCCGCGGCGCGCCGCTGCGGCGACGCCTACCTCTACGAGCGGGGGGCGGCCGGCGACTGGACCAGGGTGCACCTGCCCGATCCCTCGGCCTGCACCGCCCACGCCTTCGGCGCCGGGGTCGCCATCGCCGGGGAGCGGGCGCTCGTCTTCGCCCCACAGGCCGGCGGCATCTACCTGGACGGACGCAACCATCCCGGCCGGGCCCGGCGGCTCTATGCCTACGCCTTCGTCGGGCCGGCGCCAGCGCCCTTCGCGAGGCTCGGGGTCGGCGCGGCGGGGCCGGCCGACTGGGTGGGCGAGCTCGTGGGGGAACGGCGCCGCGACGGCCGCCTCGAGCGGGCGAGGCTCGGCGTGTTCCTGCGAATCTCCCGGCGGCCGGACGGGGTCGAGGCGAGCGAGTGCAGCGACGCCGAGTGCAGCCACCCGGTCTCCCTCGGCCGGCTGGAGGAGCCCGCGGATCGAATCTCCCTGACCAGCGCCGGCCTGGCCCGGCGCTTCGCCGGGGGGGGCGCTCCCCTGGGGGTGGCACGGGGCACGCTCTCGAGGAGCGGTGACCGGCTCGTCGCGGACCTGACCTTCGCCACCGGCGAGGCGGAGCTGCCGCGCGCCCGCCTGGAGCTGACGCCTCGCCAGGCGGAGACCGACATCGTGGCCCTGCTGAGCCGGGAGGAGGTCGTCATCCTGGAGCGCGCGCCCGCTCACACCTGGGTCGGCGAGTGGGCCGGCCGGGCGTGGGAGGGCGAAGGCCGGGTCCCGCTGCTGCTGCGCTTCACCGTGGAGGAGGATCGCCTGCGTGGAGAGCTCTGCTGGGAAGCGACGCGCTGCGCGGCCCTGCCGCGGATCGAGGAGGAGCTCGAGGGGCTGGCCCTGCAGCTCCCGCGCACCCCGCGAGCGGGAAGGTGGAGGGCCGGACCGGCGCCGGCCACGCTCCGCCGGGCGGGGCCCACGCTGAGCGGCGAGGTGGCCGGGCAGCCCTGGACGCTCCATCCGATCGGCCAGCGCTCGCCGGCCTCCTTCTTCGAGCTGGAGGCGCGTCGAGGCGATGAGCTGCGCGAGTCGCTGCCGCCCGCGCGCGACTGCGTCTGCGCCTGCTACTGCGGCGCCGCCCAGCCGCCCGACGCCTGCCCGTGGGACCAGTGCGGCTGCGCGCCCTGCCCGGAGGGGATCCCCTGACGCGGGCGCGGGCGCGTCGGGTCCGAAACGTCAGGCCAGCTCGAAGTAGCGCTTCAGCTCCCAGTCGGTGACGGCCTTCTGGGCCTCGCGGACCTCCCACTCCCGGGTGCGCACGAAGTGGTCGACCAGCCCCTCGCCCAGCAGCTGGGGCGCGAGGCGGGAGCCCTTCAGGCGCTCGGTGGCCTTCTGTAGGTTCTCGGGCAGAGGCGGAGCCTCGTCGGCCTCGTAGCCGTTGCCCCTGGTCTCGGGCATCAGCACCGCCTGGGTGCGCACCCCCTGCAGGCCCGAGGCGAGGGAGGCCGAGAGGGCCAGGTAGGGGTTGGTGTCCGAGCCGGGCAGGCGCATCTCGACCCGCATGGCCTTCGGGCCGGGGCCGGTGATCACCCGCGCGGCGCAGGTGCGGTTCTCCAGGCCCCAGGTGACGGAGGTGGGCGCCCAGGTGCCCGGCACCAGGCGCTTGTAGCTGTTGATGTTCGGCGCGTAGAAGACGGTGAGCTCGGGCATCAGCGCCAGCTGGCCGGCCAGGAAGTGCATCATCGTCTTGCTCATGCCGTAGAGCTCGTCGGGGTCGTCTCCGACGAAGGCGTTCTCCCCCTCCCGCCACAGCGACTGGTGGATGTGCCCGCTGCAGCCCGGGTAGGCGTTCGACCACTTGGCCATGAAGCAGGCGGTCACCCCGTGGTGGGAGCAGATCTCCTTCACCGCGGTCTTGAAGAGGGCCGCCTTGTCGGCGGCGGCGAGGGCGTCGTCGGCGCCGATGGCCGCCTCGTAGACCCCGGGCCCGGTCTCGGTGTGGAAGCCCTCGAGGTCGATGTCGAAGGCCTCGAGGCCGTCCATCAGATCGTGCACCAGCTCGGACTGCTGGGAAGAACGCAGCCAGGAGTAGCCGAACATCCCGGGGGTCAGGCTCCGGAGCTCCCGGAAGCCCTTCGCGTGCAGCTCGTGGGGCTGCTCGTCGAAGAGGAAGAACTCGTACTCGAAGCCGACCTTCGGCGTGTAGCCCTCCTTCTCGATCTCGGCGATGACGCGCTTGAGCCCCTGCCGGGGGCAGACCTCGGGGTCGAAGTCGAGCAGGAAGGCCGCGACCCCCTCCTCCCAGGGGACGATCCGCATCGTGTCCAGATCGATGCGGGCGTCGAGGTCGGGGTAGCCCGAGTGCCAGCCGGTGAACTTCGTGTTGTCGTAGAGCTGGTCGTTGCTGTCCCAGCCGAAGATCACGTCGCAGTAGCCCAGGCCCTTCTCGGCCGCCGAGAAGAACTTCTCCGGGCGCACGTACTTCCCTCTGAGGATGCCATCGACGTCGAAGCCACCGAGCTTCACCCGCCGGATGCCCTCGGCCTCGAAGAGCTGTCGGATCTCGTCGATCTTCGTCATGCTCGACCCCCTTGTCGTCGACGGGTGGAGCCTACCACGGCCCCTTGGGATAGAGTGTCGGAGGTCATGACGGGCACACCTCAACGCTGGTCGGGTCTCGCTGCGAGCTTCCTCTCCCTCCTCCTGCTGGGCTCCCTCGCCTGCGGGGGCGAGGCTCCGCGGGTGAGGGTGGACGTCTCGCCGGCGGTGATCGACGCCGACGGGCGCTCGACCGCGCGGGTGACGGTGAACCTCGAGGGCTACGAGGGGTCCGTGCTCCTCTCGACCAGCCGCGGCACCTTCCAGGACAGCGGCGCCGAGCGCTTCCCGACGACGATGTCCGCCGGCCAGGCCGTGGCCGTGCTCGTCGCCTGCGACGAGGCCCTCGATCCCGACTGCCCGGGCAACGCCTCGGTGGTGGCGGACTGCGAGGGCGAGATCGGCTTCGGCATCGCCACCTTCGCCTCGACGAACCCCTAGCTCACTCGGGGAAGGCGGGCTCGACCTCGGTGGTGCGGCCGGCGTCGACGACCAGATCCTGAGCCTCGCGCTCGGCGATCTGCCCGAGGTTGGTGCGCACCGCGCGCAGGTGGTAGCCGCCGGGCTCGACCCCGTCGAAGACCACCGGGCAGGGCCCCGAGCCCAGGCCGTAGGCGGCCGAGGCGTTGGCGCGGGGGTGGGGGCCGTCCATCCGCTGGAGGACCACCCAGCCCTCGCTGCCGGGGGCGCAGAGGTAGCGCACGACGCCCCGGGAGGGGTCGTCGAAGTCGTAGCGCCGCTCCTCGCCCGGCTCGAGGGTGAGGTTGGGGCTGCGCCGCGCGCTGCGGGTGCCGCCGGGCCCGACGAGCTCGAGCTGGAGATCGACCTGCCGGGCCGAGAAGGGGCCGATGCGGTAGCTGCCGTCGGGCCCGGAGCGGGTGCTGTTGCGTCCAGGGCTCCCGACGATGAGCCGGCCGGGGCCGCCCGCCTGGCCGAAGATCCAGGCGCCGGCCACGAGCTTCAGCTCGATCGTCTCGCCGCCGCTGATCTCGCGGGCGACGTCGGCCTCGTTCTCACCGAAGCGGGGGTGGGTGGCGGAGAAGACGTAGTTGCCCGGGGGGAGGATCAGCTGCACCCAGCCCTCGCGGTCGGTGCCGGGGGAGTCCATGACCCTCCCCAGGTGCCCGGGCCCTCCCCGGGCGATCACCCGGGCGCCCACCGCCGGCGCGCCGGTGGGATCGAAGACCCGCACCTGCACCGGCCGGGAGGCGGAGAGGACCACCTCGCCGAGGTCGACGTCGCCCGGGCCGGGGGTCAGCTCGCGCACGACCTCGGCGCGGCCGTAGCCGGCGATCGTCACCCGGTCGGCGGTCACCGGCAGCGCCTCGTCGAAGGCGCCGTCCGAGGACTCGAGGTGCTCGCCGTTCAGGAAGAACTCCATCAGGGGCAGGCGCTTCTCGTCGACCACCCTACCGCGCACCCGGCGGGCGGGCGTCAGCTCGATGACGTGGAGCTCGGCGGGCTCGGGCCCCTCGGGGAAGGCCTGGGTGAAGCGCGGCTGGTAGCCCTCGGCGACGATGCCGAGCATCCGGTCCTCTTCGTCCACGGCCTCGAAGAGGAAGTTCCCCTCGGCGTCGGTGAGGGTGCCGCGCGAGTGGATGTCGGCCTCCTCGAAGCCGACCTCCCAGCGCGCGCGGCCCAGGCGCACCTGCGCGCCGGCGACGGGTCGGCCGCTGCGCTCGTCGATCACCTTGCCGCGCACCCGGCCGGTGCCCGCCGGGAGGATCACCTCGACCTCCTTCTCCTCGCCGGCGGCCAGCTCGAAGGTCGCCAGATCCCGGCGCTCGCTCTGGCGGGCGCCCGCCTCGATCACCCGCCAGGTGCCCGGCATCAGCTCCTCGGCCCGGAAGCGCCCGGGCTGCTCGACCGGATCGACGGGGACGGCCTGGGCGAAGTGCTGCATCCCCGTCGCGGGATCCGAGGAGAGGAGGATCAGGGAGGCCTGACCCACGGGCTCTCCGCCGGGGCGGCGGGCCAGGAGGATCGCGCTGCCGCCCGCGTGGGCGACGATCCGCAGGTCCTCCCGCGGCGGGCCCTGGTACTCGCCCAGGCGGCCCTCCCCGCGCACGTGGAGGGAGACCGGCCGACCCCCGTCGCGCGCCAGGAGGTCGAAGCGCCCGCCGGCGTCGGTGACGAGCTTCTGCGGCAGCGCCGGCAGGACGATCCCCTGGCCGTCGAGGTGCAGGCCCGAGAGGGGGGCGCCCGCCTCGTCGATCACGATCCCCGCCAGCCGCCGGGCGCGCTCCAGGGTGAGGACCACCTCCTGCGAGCTGCCCGCGGTGACGTTGGCCCAGACCGAGGCGGCGCCGTCGGCGGTGGCCGCGACGATCTCGTAGCCGCCTTCCGGAAGATCCCCGAGGTCGAAGGCTCCCCCGGCGCCGCTGACCGTGGGATCGGCGGCGGCCGGGCGCAGGGTGAGCTCGGCCCCGGCCACCGGGGCGCCGTCGGGGCCGAGGACCAGGCCCCGGATCCGGCCGGTGCCCCGCAGCACCAGGGTGAGGACGCCGGTGGGGAGGTTCTGCTCCCGCAGGAAGAAGGCCTCGGCCTTCGCCTCCCCCTTCTCGGCCCAGGCGTCGTGGCGCCGGCCGTCCACCGGGTAGGGGATCGTCACCTCGCCCCGGGCGTCGGTCACCCCGAGGGGCTGATCGTCGAGGAAGACCGTCGCCCCCTCGGCGGGGACCGGCGCGTCGGGGCCGAGCACCCGGATGGTCAGGGGCGTCTCGGGCGCCAGCGCCTCGCCGCCATCCCCCGGGACCTCGGCGCCGCGCTCGGCCTCGGGGGCCGGCGCCGCCGCCCCGCCGGCGATCCCGCGCCAGAGGCGGGTGAGGGTGCCCTCGGGCTTCACCTCGGCCGCCGGCACGGCGGCCGCCGGGCTCCCCGGCCCGGGCGCGGGTGGGGGCGCGGGCGAGAGCAGCGAGCGCAGGCCGAGGAAGGCCAGGGCGAAGAGGGCGAGGATCGCCAGGGGGGCGATGAGGCGCTTCTTGGGGGAGGGTGCCATGCGGGGTGAGGGGTTGCTCTTCAATGAGACCACGAACCGTGGGAGAGGTTCACCCTCGGTCGGGGGATCCAACCCCCGAACCCCCGGCGGATTCCGCGCCCGGTTTTGCCGCGGCCTCTCCGAATGCGGGCCGGAGGGGCTTCGTGTGGTTTCGAGATCGACCTTGATCCGGCACGGCTGACGGCTGACGGCTCATCCATGCATTCAGCGAGCCCGCGATCTGAAACGGCGGGCCCTTTCACCTATGTGGCCCGAACGAGACCTTGCTGTGCCGTGAGCCGTGAGCCGCGAGCCGTGACGGTCATCCGTGAACCATGGAAGTGAGCCGGGTTCCCGGGAGAACCGGCCGCAGGCGCGGTTCGCGCCCGGGCGGCGAGGAGTGCTCTAATGGCGCCCATGAAGAACTGGCCGGGGATCCTGTTCGCGCTCTCTCTCCTCTTCTCCACCGCCTGCCCCCGCGAGGACGAGGGCCCCTGCGAGGCCGGCCGCGAGCTCTGCGGCTCGATCTGCGTCGATCTGCAGACCGACTCCGCCCACTGCGGCGCCTGCGGCGAGGTCTGCTCGGCGCCCGAGACCTGCGGGGCGGGGAGCTGCCAGCGCCTCTGCGCCGGGGACGAGGTGCTCTGCGAGGGCGCCTGCATCGATCCGCTCACCGACCTCGCCCACTGCGGGGCGAGCGGCGACTGCAGCGGCGCGAGCGCCGGCCTCACCTGCGGGGCGGGCGAGCTCTGCGACGGCGCCGGCGCCTGCGCGCCGACCTGCGCCGCCGGAAGGGTGCTCTGCGGCGGGGCCTGCATCGACCCGGCGACAGATCGGGATCACTGCGGCGCCAGCGGCGACTGCAGCGGCGCGAGCGCCGGCCTCACCTGCGCGGCGGGCGAGCTCTGCGACGGCGCCGGCGCCTGCGCCGCCACCTGCCAGGCGGGGATGATCGTCTGCGGCGGCCAGTGCGTCGATCCGGCCGTCGACGAGCGCTACTGCGGCGCCACCAACTGCGCGGGCGGCGTGGGCGGCGTGGCCTGCGCTCCGGGGGAGCGCTGCCTCTCGGGGCTCTGCGAGCCGAGCTGCCCCGCCGGGCAGCTCGCCTGTGACGGCGCCTGCATCGATCCCCTCACCGACCGCACCCACTGCGGCGCCAGCGACTGCGCCGGCGGCGCGGCGGGCGTCGACTGCGCCCCGGACGGGGTCTGCGACGGCACCGGGAGCTGCAGCACGGTCTGCGCCGGTAGCCTCCTGCTCTGCGGCGATCAGTGCATCGACCCCGCCACCGACGAGCGCTACTGCGGCGCCAGCGGCAACTGCCTCGATGTGGCGATGGGCGAGGTCTGCGGAGCGAGCGAGCGCTGCGAGAGCGGCACCTGCACCCCGGTCGGCGCCTGCCCGGCTGGCCAGCTCCTCTGCGGGGGCTTCTGCGTCGATCCCCTCACCGACCGCACCTACTGCGGCGCCACCGACTGCGCGGGCGGCGCGGCGGGCATCACCTGCCCGGCCGGGATGGTCTGCGACGGCACGGGCCTCTGCCGCCTCGAGTGCCGGGTGGACCTCGTCGCCTGCGAGGGCGTCTGCATCGATCCGCTCACCGACCGGGCCCACTGCGGCGCCACCGGCGACTGCCTCGGCGCGAACGCCGGCGCCGCCTGCCCGGCGGGCACGGTCTGCGACGGCACCGGTCAGTGCCTGGCCGTCTGCGCGGGCGGCCGGGTGAGCTGCGGCGGCCAGTGCGTCGATCCCCTCCTCGACGCGCAGTACTGCGGCGCCCTCGGCTCCTGCTCCGGCGCCAGCGCCGGCACCAACTGCTCGGCCCTCGGCGAGGTCTGCGACGGCACCGGCCAGTGCGCCACCACCTGCCAGGGCGGGGCGATCGCCTGCGACGGCACCTGCGTCGACGCCTCGACCGACACCCGCTACTGCGGCGCCAGCGGCGCCTGCGGCCCGGGCGAGCGGGGCGAGGTCTGCGATCCGGGCGAGGTCTGCCAGTCGGGGGTCTGCATCCTCGACTGCCCGGCGGGCCTCGTCGGCTGCGGCGGCAGCTGCATCGACCCCGACCAGGACGAGACCTACTGCGGCGCGACCTTCGACTGCGCCGGCCCCAACGACGGCACCGACTGCGCGGCCCTCGGAGAGATCTGCGACGGCAGAGGCGCCTGCGCGGCGTCCTGCGGCGCGGGCCTCTCGCCCTGCGGCGACCTCTGCGTCGATCACCTGACCGACCCCGACTACTGCGGCGACTGCAGCACGGTCTGCACCGGCGGCGTGGGCGAGGTGGTCTGGTGCGACGGCACCTGCCAGTCCGGCTGCGCCGCCGACTACGACGAGTGCGACGGCGATCCGGCCGTGCCCTGCGAGGCCCACCTCCCCGACGACCCGAACAACTGCGGCGGCTGCAACGTCGTCTGCGACTCGGGCCACTGCATCGCCGGCCAGTGCACCGGCCTCGTCTTCATCACCAGCACCCAGTACACCGGCAACCTCGGCGGGGTGAGCGGCGCCAACCAGAAGTGCCAGCAGCACGCCGTGAACGCCGGCCTCCCGGGCACCTACAAGGCCTGGATCAGCGGCACCGGCTACAGCCCCGGGACCCAGCTGAGGCAGTGGACGGCCCCGATCGTCCTGCGCGACGGCACGGTGGTGGTCAACGACTGGCCCGACCTCCTCGACAGCTCGATCTCCCACGGGATCGACCAGGACGAGCTCGGGAACCCCGGCCCGGCGATGTCGAGCCCGGGCTGCGGCCACGCCTACACCGGCACCTGGCCCAGCGGCGGCGCGGTGAGCGCGACCTGGCGCTGCGCGGAGTGGACCGCCGACACCGGCCAGGCCTCGGTCTGGGGGCGCTCGGACCTGACCAACTTCGGCTGGACCCAGTGGTGCAGCGGCGGCAGCTGCGCCTACCTGGCGAGCCTCTACTGCTTCCTGCAGTGAGCTAGCGGATCAGCAGCGCGGCGAGCAGGGTGATCAGGACGATGCCGATGAGGTTGAGCCAGAGGCCGGCGCGGATCATCTGCTGCAGGGGCACCTTCCCGCTGCCGTAGACGATGGCGTTGGGGGGCGTGGCCACCGGCAGCATGAAGGCGCAGGAGGCCGCGAGCGCCGCGGGGATCACCAGCTCGGCCGGGGCGAGGCCCAGGCCCCCGGCGAGGCCGGCCAGCACCGGCACCAGGGTGGCGGTGGTGGCGGTGTTGGAGGTCAGCTCGGTGAGGAAGATCACCAGCGCGGCGACGACGCCGACGACCAGCCAGCCGGGCAGGCCGGAGAGCCCGGCGGTGAAGGAGCCGATCAGCTCGGTCACCCCGGTCGCGGAGAGGGCGCCGGCCAGGGAGAGGCCCCCGCCGAAGAGCAGGAGGGTGCCCCAGGGCACGCCCCGGGCGGTCTCCCACTCCAGGACGAAGCGGCCGGCGCGAAGATCGACCGGGCTCACGAAGAGGACGAGCGCCGCGCCCATGGCGATGCCGGCGTCGGAGAGGCCCGGCACCCCCAGGTAGGGCCGGCTCACCCACAGGGCGGCCGCCGCGCAGAAGACCCCGAGGGTCACCCACTCGCCCCGGCTCACGGGCCCCAGGCTCTCGCGCTCGTGGCGCAGCAGGTCGGCGATCCCCTCCACCGGCGCCGCGCCCACCGGCAGCAGGCGGCGGGTCAGCAGCCACCAGCAGAGGGGCAGGAAGAGGACGACCAGGGGCAGGCCCACCTTCATCCAGGAGACGAAGTCCATCGGCACCCCGAGCTCCTCGGAGAGGAAGGTCGCGGCGATCAGGTTGGGCGGCGAGCCGATGAGGGTGCCGATGCCGCCGATGGAGCCGGCGTAGGCGACCCCGAGGAGGAGCGCGACCGGGAGGTTCGCCTGCTCACCCTCGAACTCCCCGTCACCGTCGGCGTCGAGCTTGCGGCCGACCAGGGTGAGGACCGAGAGGGCGATGGGCAGCATCATCACCACCGTCGCCGTGTTCGAGACCCACATCGAGAGGGCGGCGGTGACCGCCATGAAGCCGGCGATGACCCGCGTCGGCCGGCTGCCCACCACCGAGAGCACCCGCAGGGCGAAGCGGCGGTGCAGCCCCCAGCGCTGCATCGAGAGCGCCAGGAGGAAGCCGCCGAGGAAGAGGAAGATCAGCGGGTGGGCGTAGGGCGCGCAGGCCTCCGCGAGGGTCCCCGCCCCCCAGAGCGGGATCATCAGCACCGGCAGGAGCGCGGTGACGCTGATGTTCACCGCCTCGGTGAGCCACCAGATCGCCATCCACACGCCGAGGGCCGCCGCGGCGCGGGTGGCGTCGCTGAGCGTCACCAGCTCCCCGGAGGAGGAGACGAAGTCGGCGGGCAGGAGCCAGCCGACGAGCCAGCCCAGGAGGGGGCCGCCGAGGAGGGCCGCGAGGCGCACCCATCCTCTTCCTGCTTTGTTGCTCTCCTCCATCCCGAGGGAAGTCATATTCACGGGGATGGGGTCGCGGCCAGCTTCGTGGGTTCACGTCGGGCGCGATCGTGATCTCGCGGCGGAGAGGTGACCGACACGGCTCGCCGCTCACGGCCCACGGCTCAGCCAGGAAGACGGGCACCAAGAGGTGAAAAAGAGAAAGGGGTCCCCCTCCGGGTTCCATGGGCTCGATCGTTGAGCCGTGAGCCGTGAGCCGTGTCGGAATCCTGGAGATCTCGAAAGACCGACTTGTAGCCTCGGCAAGCACCGCGCTATCGCTGAAGGCGTGAGACGCCTTCTCCTCCTCGTCCTCCTCCTGACCGCCGCCTGCCCGGACCCGGGCACCGACGACCCCGGCTGCCCCGACAACCAGGTGTACCTCGAGGGCGAGTGCCGCTCCCTGGGCTGGACCGACTGCCCCGCGGGCTTCGAGGCGGTCGCGCGAGGCGGCGGCTGCCAGCCGATCCTGCCCCCGGGCGACTGCCCGCCCGGGACGATGGCCGCCGTCGGCCAGGCGGGCTGCGTGGCGATCGGGCACCTCGACTGCGGCGCCGGCTTCGCGCCTTCGCCGGATCACCCCGGCTGCGCCCCGGTGATCCCCGAGACCGCCTGCGCCGGCGCGACCCTCACCCTCCTCGGGGAGACCACCTGCCAGCCCCTCGGTGACTGCGCCGCCCCCTTCCCGCCCTCCGGGGCGACCCGCTTCGTCGACGCGAGCTACACGGCGGCCGAGGTGGACGCGACCCACCATACGAGCCTCTCGGCGGCCCTCGCCGCGGCCGCTCCCGGCGAGCTCATCGCGGTGGAGTCGGGCACCTACGCCGGCAACATCGAGCCGGGCCGGGCGGTGACGGTCGTCGGCCGCTGCGCCGAGGAGGTGCGGATCGAGGCCCAGGGCCTGCGCCGGCCCGGCGTCTACTCGGTGGGCGTCGCCGGGGTGGTGGTGAAGGGCGTCACCCTCGCCGGCCACTTCCAGGGCGTCCGCGCCCAGGAGGGCGGGACCATCGAGATCGAGGACGTGCTCGTCGAGTCCCCCTCCTTCGCCGGCGTGATCGCCTGGCTCCCGGGCAGCAGCGTCACCGGCCAGCGGGTGGTAGTGCGGGACGTGCGGGCCGACGGCGGCTCCTTCGGCTGGAGCGTGAACGCCGACGAGGGCGCCTCGATCACCCTCTCGGAGGCCGAGCTCACCCGCAGCCACGAGGCCGGCGCGATCGCCACCAGCAGCGCCAGCGGCCAGAGCTCCCTCGCGCTCTCCCGCACGGTGATCCGCAGCACCAACCTCCCGGGGGCGAGCCTGGCGGGGCTGGGCGCGGGGGTCTTCTGGGGCGGCAGCCTCACCCTCGACACCGTGGCGATCCTCGACACCCGCCGCACCGGGGTGGCGGCGATGGGCCGCAACGCCCGGCTCGAGGCCACCGGGCTCTTCGTCGGCCACGTCATCGGGGATCAGAGCGGCGAGGCGGCCTCGGCCATCGACGTCAGCGACCGGGCCTCGGCCCGCCTGCAGCAGGTCACCGTGCGGGACGCGGAGGAGGTCGGGCTCTTCGCCGTCGGCCCCGGGGTCGTGGTGGACCTCCTCGACGCGACGATCGTCGAGGGCGTGGCGCCCGCCGACGCCGCCCGGACGGCCGCCGCGGTGGCCCTCGAGCTGGGCGGCACGGTGACGCTCGCCCGGACCGCCCTCCACGGCAACACCCACTACGGCCTGGCCGCCTTCGACCCCGGCTCGAAGATCGTCGCCGCCCAGGTGGCCGTCACCGACACCCGCTCCTCCGGCGGCATCCTCGGGCGCGGCGTGAACCTCGAGGCCGGCGCGGCCATCGAGCTGCGGGGGGTCTCCCTGGAGCGCAACACCGACGAGGCCATCTTCGTGCACGGCCAGGTGCGCACCGGCGAGCGCAGCACCCTCACGGCCTCCGATCTGGTGGTGAAGGACACCCGGGCCCGGGACACCGGCCTGGGCGGCGAGGCGCTGCGGGTGGAGAACGGCGGGCTGGCCGTGCTCGAGCGCGCGGCCCTCCTCGGCAGCCGGGACACCGCGGTGGTGGTGGACGACGACCTCGGCGACGTCGGCGCGCCCGCCGAGGTGCAGCTCAAGGATCTGCTGATCCGGCAGGTCCACCTGGCCCCGGGCGGCACCAACGGCGCCGGCCTGGCGGTGGGGGGCGTGGGGCGCGTGGAGAACGCGCTCATCGAGGAGGTCGGCTCCTTCGGCGCCCTGGTGGGCAACCCCACTGGCAGCCTGGTGATGACGAAGGTCACCGTGCGGGACGTCACCGGCCAGAGCGCCTCCCCCACCTACGGGGAGGCGGTGGTGGTGCTCTTCGGCGCGCGCCTGGTGGGCGAGGGGCTGCTCCTGGAGGACAGCGTCCTGGGGCTGGTGGCCGACGCGGCCCGCGGCTCGGTCGCCGGCTCGGCCATCGTCGGCAACCAGGTGGGGCTCTCGGCCCAGAACGGGACGAGCCTGGTCGTCCTCTCCGCGGCGCCGGTGGAGCTCTCCCCGGGCACCCTGGCGGTCACCGAGGACACCCTCTTCGCCGGGAACGGGACCCGCATCGCCGCCGACACCGTGCCGGTGCCCGAGCCGCCCGCCTCCAGCGACTGAAGACCCGGCCGACGTTTCGCAGCGGTGGCGATGGGAGTAGAACCTTCGGCATGGCGAGCGAACAAGGAAAGGCCTTCGGCCAGCGGATCGTCACCCTCGAGCGGCACATCATCGACTCCCAGCGGGACTTCCCCGGGGCGAGCGGTGCCTTCTCCCAGCTGCTGACCTCCATCGGGCTCGCCGCCAAGGTGATCACCCGGGAGGTGCGGCGCGCGGGCCTCGTGGACATCCTCGGCAAGACCGGGGACACGAACGTGCAGGGCGAGGAGGTCACCAAGCTCGACGTCTACGCCCACCAGCTGATGGTGCGGATGCTCGGCCGCTCCGGCCAGGTCTGCGGCATGGCCTCGGAGGAGGAGGACATCTTCATCTCGATCCCCTCCGGGCAGTCCCGCGGCGCCTACATCGTCTGCTTCGATCCCCTCGACGGCAGCTCGAACATCGACGTGAACGCCACCATCGGCACCATCTTCGGCATCTGGCGGGTGATGCACCGCGAGGCGATGGTGGGCGAGGTGCCGGTGGAAGAGGCCATGCAGCCCGGCCGGGCGCTGGTCGGCGCGGGCTACGTCATCTACGGAAGCTCGACGATCTTCGTCTACACCACCGGCAGCAGCGTCCACGGCTTCACCCTCGACCCCACCATCGGCGAGTTCCTCCTCTCCCACCCGAACATCAGGACGCCGGCGCGGGGCGGCATCTACTCGGTGAACGAGGGCAACGCGAGCAAGTGGGACCCGAGGGTCCGCGAGTACATCGAGACCCTCAAGGGCGACGAGAACGCCCGGGGCAAGCCCTACTCGGCCCGCTACATCGGCTCGCTGGTGGCGGACTTCCACCGCAACCTGCTCAAGGGCGGCATCTTCCTCTACCCGGCCGACGTGAAGAACAAGCAGGGCAAGCTGCGCCTGATGTTCGAGGCCGCGCCCCTGGCCTTCGTCTGCGAGGCCGCCGGCGGCGCCGCCACCGACGGGACGCAGCGGATCCTCGACCTCGAGCCGGAGGACCTGCACCAGCGCGTCCCCCTGATCATCGGCTCCGCCGACGACGTCGCCGAGGCGACGGCCGCCATCGGCGAGCCCTAGGCGCCGGGTAAAAGCCCTGGGGTTTCGGGCACTTTCTTGACCGGCGAGCCGGATCGAGAAGAGAATCGTCTACCCTTGGTCCGCGCCGGGACCAGACTGCGGGCGACGGAAAGAACCTTCGGGAGTCAACGAGCGAGTGCCCACCTACAACTTCAAGGATCGCGAGCTCACCGCGAAGATCGTCTATTACGGGCCCGGGATGTGCGGGAAGACCACCAATCTTCAGCGCGTCCACGAGAAGATGAACCCCGACCTGCGGGGCAAGCTCGTCTCGATCGCCACCGAGACCGACCGGACGATCTACTTCGATCTGCTGCCGATGAACCTCGGCAAGATCGCCGGCATGACCTTCTCGGTGCGGGTCTTCACCGTGCCCGGGCAGATCTACTACGCCGAGACCCGCCGCCTCGTGCTCCAGGGCGCCGACGGCGTCGTCTTCGTCGCCGACAGCGCCAAGGACAAGCTGGCCGAGAACATCGAGTCCCTCAAGGACCTCAAGAAGAACCTCGCCGCCAACAAGCTCGACTACGCGACCATCCCGATGGTCCTGCAGTGGAACAAGCGCGACCTGCCCAACGCCCTGCCGGCGGGGGCCCTGCAGCGCGCGGTCAACGAGCGGAAGGTGCCGGCCTTCGAGGCCACCGCCACCACCGGTGAGGGCGTCCTCGAGACCCTGCGCGGCATCACCGTCGAGGTCTTCAACTACATCAAGGCCGGCATGAAGTCGGGCGACGTGAAGCCGACGGTCACCGGCGGCAAGAAGGCGCCGCCGAAGCCGGCCCCCGCCGCCGCGCGCCCCGCGCCCGCGGGCCCCGGCGCCGCGAGGCGCCCGCCCCCGCCCCCGGCGGCGGCCCACCACGCCTCGACCCCCCTCGACGATCTCGGCGCCGACGATCCCGAGGAGATGCGCAAACAGATCGCCTTCGCCGAGTTCCAGAACCTGGCGGTGATGCACCACAAGCTGGTGGAGCGGGTCAGCCTCCTGGAGAAGGAGGTCTTCCGATTGCGCCGGGACCTCAAGGCGATGGGGGGCGGCACGCGGCCGGCCGCCGCTGCCCGCAAGCCCGCGCCGAAGTGAGCCCCGGGGAGCGCCGCTCCCCCCTTCCTCAATTCAGGTCGCTGTCGGGCGCGCCGCTGCCGGTCAGGCGCAGGAAGATCTCCGCGATCCCCGCCTGGATGCCGTCGATCCGCCGCAGCGGATCCCGCTCCTCGAGCAGGCGCTGACGCACCGCCGGATCGGGGATCAGGCGGGCGGCCAGCTCGCCGGCGAGGCAGGTGCCCGCCTGGCGGTTCTCGAGCAGCTCCGAGAGGGCGGGCCGCGCCTCGGGCACCTCCTGGGCGAGCTGGAGCGCGAGGCTGCGCAGGCAGGCGAGGCGCGGCTCGTCGATCGCGAGCGCGGGCTCGTCGGCCAGCCGCTCCACCCGCGCGAGGCGGAAGGAGCGCTCGGGCGGCAGCTCCTCGATGAGGCGCAGGCGGTCGGTGCCGTGGATCAGGATGTGGTAGCGGCCGTCGGGCTGGCGCTCGTGCTCGAGGACGATGCCCGCCCCCATGATCGAGTGGACCGGCGGCCTCCCCTCGTAGTCGGCCTCGTAGCCCGGCTGCAAGAGCGGCACCGCCAGGGCGCCCTGCCCCTCGGAGAGGGCGTACTCGACCAGGTCGCGGTAGCGCGGCTCGAAGACGTTGAGGGGCAGCCGCGTGCCCGGGAAGAGCACGGTCGAGGGTAGCGGGAAGAGAGGCATCGCCTCGAGTGAGGTCCGCGGCAGCTGGGGAGAGAGGAAGTCCATCGCCTTCGTGCGG
This sequence comes from Deltaproteobacteria bacterium, assembly GCA_029210625.1. Lineage (NCBI taxonomy): Bacteria > Pseudomonadati > Myxococcota > Myxococcia > Deltaproteobacteria bacterium. Next base: position 224,162 of record JARGFU010000004.1, read on the forward strand.
GAAGATAGCCCCGTGTCGCGGTCAGGCCAGATCGGGGTCTGACAGGCAGCGCCAGGAGCGACTAAGGTCCGGGGCATGGAAACGCTCCTCCTGACCCGCAAGGACCTCGCCGCCCTCCTGACCATGGACACCTGCCTGCCGGCGGTGGAGGAGGCCTTCGCCTCCTTCGGCCGCGGCGAGGCGCTGATGCCGGCCAAGGTCTACCTGCCCCTCGAGAAGGAGGGCGGGGACTTCCGGGCGATGCCCTCCTACCTCGACGGCGCCGCGGGCCTGAAGTGGGTGAACAGCCACCCCCACAACCCCGAGCGCCACGGCCTGCCGGCGGTGCTCGCCCTCTACATCCTCTCCGATCCCGAGACGGCCGCGCCCCTCGCCGTCATGGACGGCACCCTGCTCACGGCGATCCGCACCGGCGCCGCCGCGGGGATCGCCTCGAGGCACCTGGCCCACCCCGGCGCGAAGAGCCTGGGCTTCATCGGCTGCGGGGTGCAGGCCCGCTACTTCCTGGAGGCTCACCGGGTCGCCCTCGGCGAGGCCTTCGAGGGCCTCGAGCTGCGCATGGCCGACCGGATCCCCACGGCCGCGCGGCTCTTCGCGAAGGAGGCCGGCGGCGAGGCGGTGAGCGTGGAGGTCGCGGCGGGCTGCGACATCGTCTGCACCGCGACCCCCTCCTGCGAGCCGGTGGTGCGCCGCGCCTGGGTCGGCGCCGACGCCCACTACAACGCCATGGGCGCCGACGGACCGGGCAAGCAGGAGCTGGACCCCGAGATCCTCTTCGACGCCCGGGTCTTCATCGACGACGCCCACCAGGCCTTCGCCAGCGGCGAGGTGAACGTGCCCCACGCCGCCGGCGACTTCCCCGAGGAGCGCGTCGCCGGCACCCTCGGCGAGGTGGTCGCGGGGCTGGCGCCGGGGCGCGAGGGCGGCGGCATCACGGTCTTCGACTCGACGGGCCTGGCCGTGCAGGACCTGGCGGTCGCCCGCCTGGCCTACGCCGCCGCGCGCGAGGCGGGGGTCGGCCTCTCCCTCGACCTGGTGGGCTGAGGCTTCAGCGCAGGCGCGCCGCGAGGGCCGCAGAGAGCGGCCGGTGCTGGGCCGGCAGGCGCCGGGCGTAGCCGAGGGTGCGCTCGACCTCCTCGAAGGAGAGGGGGCGCCCCTGGGCCGCCCGCGCCGCGAGGTAGCGATCGAGGAGCAGCTCGGGCGTCGCGCGCCGGCCGGCGAGGAGCGGGTCGAGGCGCTCGAAGAGGGTCGAGCTCTCCTGCTGGAACTGCCGGCGGGGCGCGTCCCACTCCAGCCGCTCGCGGCCGAGGGTGTTGATCGGCCCCTCGGGCAGGAGGGCGGCGAGCTCGCCGGTGGAGAGGCGGTGGTGGGAGAGGAAGGCGAGGAGCCCGGGCAGCTGCATCCGCGCGAGGTCCGCGGCCACCCCCGGCCGGGCGAAGCTCGCCTCGAGCTCGGCGGCGGTCGGGCGCAGCGGCTCCGCCGAGCCGATCACCACCAGGTTCGAGAGGTCGTGGTCCACGAAGACCTCGATCCGGGGGAAGACCGCCGCCAGGGTCCGCAGGACCAGGGCGGCGTTCTCGTCGCTCTGCTCGTAGGTCTGCAGCCAGAGGGCGAAGGCGCCCCCGGGGGCGAGGCGCGCGCGCACCGCCTCGAAGAAGTCCCGGGTGAAGAGCGCCGCCACCCCGGCGACCCAGGGGTTGGTCGGCTCGGAGATCACCAGGTCGTAGCGCTCCTCCCCGAGGCGCAGGTGGCTCTGGGCGTCGTCGATCACCACCCGCACCCGCGGGTCGGAGAGGACCCCGCCGTTGGCTCCGGCGAAGGCCGCGTCCGCCCGGATCACGGCCGGCGAGATCTCGACGATCTCCACCGCCTCCACCGGGTGGAGGAGCGCCGCGCCGGCGGTCACCCCCGAGCCGTGGCCGATCACCATCACCCGCCGGGCGCCCGGGTGGAGGAAGAGGGGGCCGTGCGCGAGCAGGAGCTGGGTGTCGAGGTCGACGTGGCTGGAGGCGTCGGGCTTGGTGTTGAGGAAGAGGGTGCGGTTGCCGGCGCGCTCGCTGACGAGCACCACCTGGTGCGCGTCCTCCTCGAGGAAGACCACGTCCGGCGTGCCGGGGCGCGCCACGAAGTGCTCCCGCCACCGCTCGAAGGAGGTCGAGGGGTGGCGCAGGCGCTCGGCCGCCGGCGCCTTCGGATCGACCGGCTCGGAGAGGCGCAGGTGGCCGCGGGCCAGGCGCAGGGGATCGGCGAAGTCCCGGTCGAGGGCGAGGTGGAGCCCCCCGCCGGCGAGGAGCAGGGCGAGGGCGGCGAGCTTGCCGGGCGTCCCCACCGAGGAGAGGCCGAGGAGCGCGGCGCCGGTGAGCGCCGCCACGACCAGGATCAGGTGGTAGCTGCCGCCGAGGCCCAGGCCGGGCAGCAGGACGAGGGAGCCGAGGGCCACCCCCAGGAGGTTCCCGCCGGTGTTCCAGGCGTAGGCCAGCCCCACGCCCCTCCCCGCACCCTCGACCCGCCGGACCAGGATCCCGCTGACCAGGGGGAAGGTGAGGCCGAGGCAGGCGGTCGGCACGAGGAGGAGGCCGAGGCCGAGGGCGGCCTCGAAGAGCTGGAAGAGCTCGAAGCCCGCGGCGCTCTCGCCCAGGGCGATCCGCGCCAGGCCGCCCCAGTAGCCCAGGCGCGAGACGGCCGGCGCCGCCGCGAGCAGCGAGAGGACGAGGACGAGCTGCCCGATCCCGAAGACGCGAAAGGGATCGCGCACCGCGAGGCGGGTGACGAGGCCCGCGCCCAGGGAGATGCCGGCGACGAAGCACATCAACATCACGGTGAAGGAGAAGGTCGAGGAGCCGAAGGCCAGGGCGAAGATTCGCAGGAAGACGAGCTCGGCGAAGAGGGCGACGAAGCCGCTCGCCCCCAGGGCGAGGAGCGCCGCGCGCCGCCGGCGCGCCTCGAGGGGCGCGGCCGCGGCCGGCGGGGGCTCCTCCTCCTCCCCGCCTCCGGAGGCCGGCTGCTCGCCGCGCAGGCCGAAGACGAGGGCGGCGGCCAGGAGGTTCAGGCCCGCCGTCAGGAAGAGCGCCCCCTGCACTCCCAGCGCCGGCAGCGCCCAGAGCCCGGCCAGGCCGGCGCCCAGCACCGCGCCCAGGGAGTTGAGGGCGTAGAGCCCGCCCACCGTCCGGCGCGTCCCCCCGGCGCTCCCCACCAGGTGGCGGGAGAGGACCGGCAAGGTGCCGCCCATCAGGAAGGTCGGCGGCAGGAGCAGCACCGAGGCCAGCAGGAGGCGGGGCAGCAGGCGCAGGGCGACGGAGGCCTCGGCGATCCCGGCCGCGCCCGCGAGGGCGACGTAGGCCGCGCCGGCCAGGCCGACCAGCAGCGGGAGGAGCAGCGCGTAGAGCGCCACGCCCAGCTCGAGGGCGAGGAAGAGGCGCAGGGGCCGGGCGCTGCGATCGACCCGCCGGCCGAAGAAGACGGCGCCGAGGGCGAGGCCCAGCATGAAGGTGCCGAGGACCACCGCCTGGGCGTGGGCCGAGGCGCCGACCAGGGGCGCGAGGAGCTTCGAGGCGATCACCTCGTGCATCAGGCCGGCGAGCCCGCTGCAGAGCACGGCCAGGAGGATCCGGGCCCGCTGCCCCCCTCCCTCCGGCCGCGCCCTCGCCCCGTCCATCGTCAGCGGTGACGGGCCAGGGCCCGGCGCGCGTCCTCCCGGACCTTCTGCGCCAGCGCCTCGGGGGCGAGCACCCGGGCGTGGGGCGCGAAGGAGAGCACCCAGGCGCTGACCCACTCGGCCGAGGCCAGGGGGAAGACGATCTCCACCGAGCCGTCGTCGGCGAAGGTGCAGCTCTCGGCGGCGACCTGCTCGGCGGCGAAGCGCGCCTTCTGTGGGCCCACCCGGACCCGGGCCACCGCGTCGGCGGCGCTGCGCAGGAGGCCGCGCGAGCGGAGGGAATCGAGGATGCCCTCGGGGACCTCGAAGGCCCCGGCCTCGCCCGCGGGTCGCGCCTCGCCCATGCGGTCGAGGCGGAAGACCTTGTAGGGGTCGTGCTCCTCCCCGGCCCCGGCGGCCGGCGGGGCCTCGGGGTCGCCCGCGACCAGGTACCAGTCGCCCTTCTCCGAGTAGAGGCCGTAGGGGTGCACCACCCGCTCGCGGCGCGCGTCGCGGTGGGCCGAGAAGTAGTCGATGGTCACCGCCTGCCGCGCCATGATCGCCGCGGCGAGGATCGCGTGGAGGTCGCCGCCGGCGCCGTCCATCGCCCCGGCGCGGATCCGCTCGCGGGCCTCGAGGTAGCGCGCGCGCTCGGCGTCGCTCATCGCCGCCTCCAGGCGGGAGAGGGCGCCCTCGACCTGCGCGGCGAACTCCGGGCCGGCGCGGTGCAGCACCGTCTGGGCGCCCACCGCCAGGGCGAGGGCCTCGTCGTGGGTGAGGCGCAGGGGCCGGTCGAGGGAGAGGGAGAGGTCGGCGTGCACCCTCCCCGCCTCGAGGTAGAGATCGAGGAAGTCCGCCGGAGAGAAGGGCGGGCGCCCCACCATCAGGAGGAAGTCGAGCTCCTCGGCCAGCGCCTCGGCCTCGATCCCCAGGCGCCCGGCGAGCTCCTCGATGGGGATGCCCTCCGGCCGCTGCGCCACCAGCGGCACCAGCAGGAGGGCCCGGCGCACCCGCTCCTGGAGCTGGCTCACGTCAGGGCCTCCAGCCGCGCGCGCAGCTCGGCGCGCAGGCTCTCGGGCTCGATCACCGCGACGGCGTCGCGCAGGGAGAGGAGCTGCTCGATCAGCGGCTCGAGGAAGCGCGCCTCGAGCTCGACCTCCACCGCGCCGTCGGCGGCCGGCGTGAGCCTCGCCTCCTCGCCGAAGAGGCGGCGGGCCCGGGGCGCCTGCCGGCGCTCCAGCGCGACGCGGACGGTCTCGGGCTCCCCCTCGCCCCAGCTCCAGGCCCGCTCCCGCGCGAGGCGGGCGAGGTCCAGCGCCGCGGGGGCCTCGAAGTCGGGGCTCTTCGGCTTCGCGTCGTTCACCGAGAGCGCCTCCATCCGATCGAGGAGGAAGGAGCGCGGCTCGCGCCGCAGCAGGCAGTGGGCCCGCAGGGTCCAGGCGCCGTCCCGGCAGTAGAGGCCGTGGGGCTCGACCTCGCGCTGCCGCACCTCGTCCCGGTAGAGGGCGTGGTAGGTGAAGCTCACCCGCTTGCGGCGGGCGATGGCGTCCTGGAGGAGGGCGAAGGCCTGCCCCACCCTCCCGGGCTCCCCCCGGGGGCGCGAGTGCACGGCCAGCCGGCCGGAGAGGGGGCTCTCGGCGCCGGTGCCGGTGGTGGCGAAGCCGATCTTCTCGAGGGCGCGGGTGACCTGGGCCTTCCAGGGGAAGCCCTCCATGTCCTGCGCCGCCGCGCCGGCCACCGAGAGGAAGGAGAGCTCCACCGGCGTCAGCTCGAGCTCGGGCAGGAAGTACTCCTCCCGCGAGAGGAGGTAGCCGCCCTCGTCGTCGGCCTCGGAGGGCTCGTGGTAGCGCAGGGGCAGGCCCAGCTCGAGCAGCTCGGCCTTGTCCCGCTCGAACTTCCGCAGCGCCGAGTCGAGGGCGACCTTCGAGTAGTCCTCGAAGTGGTCGCGCAGCTCGCGGAAGGCGATGGGCTCGCGGCGGGCGAGGAAGAGGGTGATCAGGTCGAGGAGCCGTTCGGCGCGATCCATGACGCTTCCCTTGTTGCCGCCCTCGCCGGGCTCCTAGGGGGCGAGGTTCGCCGGGACGCAGGCCAGCGGCCCGAGGAAGGAGGAGCAGACGTAGCCCTCGCGGCAGTCGTCGTCACCGCCGCAGGCCTTCAGGCAGGCGCCGCCGGTGCCGAAGATCAGCCCGCAGACGCCGCCGGCCGGACACTCGAGGCCGGTGTTCGGCCCGCACTCGGCGGAGCAGTAGCCGCCGACGAAGGTGCCGAAGGTGTCCTCCTCGGTGTAGCAGACGGCGCCCTCGGCCTGCTGGCAGTCGGCGGTGCTCTGGCAGGCGTCGCCGATGGCGCTCGTGCCCGCGTCGAGGCTACCGCCGTCCGGCCCGCCGTCGGGACCACCATCGACCCCGCCGTCGAGGCCGACCTCGGAGGGGAAGACGCACTGGCCCTCGTGGCAGATGCGCTCGCCCTTGCACTGCACGTCGGAGCCGCAGCCCTCACCGGGCAGGTAGAGCACCGGCCCGCCGCAGCCCTCGAGGAGGAGGAGGGCGAGGAGCAGGGAGCCGATGGTCGCGGGGGTCCTCATGCCTGCTACTCCTATCACCTCGGACGCGGCTTCGAAGACCCCGGCCTCGAGCTCCCTCCGGCGCGGCGCGTCAGGAGACGACCGCCCGGCTCCGGCAGCTGTCGCAGAGGCGGGCCTCCTTGCGGTCGGTGTCGGAGAGGGTGTTCGAGATGAACATCGCGCAGCTCTCGTGGTTGCAGCCCGGCAGCCCGAGGACGTGGCCCACCTCGTGGAGGACCTCGCTGGCCAGCCGCCGCATCAGGAGAGAGTGGTCGGGGGGCCGCCCGTACCAGGAGGGCCGCAGGCGCGCCAGGGAGACCACCGCGGCCTTCCCCTCGCGGTCCGAGTCACCGAAGACGAAGTTCACGTCGGGCATGAAGAGGTCGACCTCGCAGAGCCCGACGCCCATCAGGTGCTTGCGCGGCGAGATGGCCTGCCCGACCCGCCGGACGATGGCCGTCGCGTGGAACTGGTCGTTGCCGGCGTTGAAGGCGTACTTCGGCTCACCGAGGCTGATGAGCAGCTCGAAGGGGACGCCCAGCGTCTCTTGGAGATGCGTGCCCACCTCCCGGCAGAGGTTCTTGGGCATCGCACCAATCGGGATGATCGCCAGGGTGCGCTCCATCGCCCGGCCTAGTCATCACAGGTCCGGGGGGCTGTAAAGGCAAAAGGTGCCCCGGTCAGAATGACCAGCCGATGCCTCCGCCGACCAGGAGGGAGTCGTGCAGGTAGGCCTGCACCGAGGTGCCCGCCGAGGTGGCCCAGGAGGTGATCCCGTATTCGTAGGCGAGATCGAAGAAGAGGCGGAAGGGGCGCAGGTCGAGCTCGAAGCCGAGCCCCGCGCGGGTGGAGAGGGAGTCGGAGAAGACCGTCAGGCCACCCTCCAGGTAGGGCAGGAAGCGCCAGAGGCTCACCGGGTGGAAGCGGCCGGCCAGGCGCACGCCCAGGGGCTTGAGCAGGAGGGTGGTGGCGACACCGGCGCGCCCCATCCGCCAGCCCAGCTGCAGGCCCACGCCCACCCCGAGCCCCCAGTTCTCGGCGTCTCCGATCCGGGTCTGGGCCAGCACCTCGAGGTCGAGGCGCGGCGCCAGGAGGAGGCCCTCGGCCGGGGTCTCCCAGAGCGGTGAGATGCGCTCGGGGATCCGGTCGCGGTCGAAGCTCTCGGCGATCTCGAGGTCGCGGGAGATGATCTCGAGGAGCGCCGAGCGCACCTCGTCGAGGAGGCTGTCGAGATCCCGGGCGTGCCGGGCGGTGCGGGCGATGTTGCGCTTGGTGTTGAGGTCCACCAGGGTGAGGTTCAGCACGAAGCGGCTGCCGACCTTGCCCAGGGTGCCCGAGAGGATCCGCTCGGCGTCCAGGGCGCTCGAGACCGCGCCCCCGCAGCCCGCGTCCGAGGCGCAGCCCAGCAGCTGCCGCTGCTCCTCCAGGGAGAGGAGGCCGCTCACCTCCGCGTGGCCCATCACGTCGTAGATGTCGAGGCTGCCCAGCTCCGACTGCACGAACTCCGAGAGCGAGCGGGCGTCGGGGCCGAGGTCCACGTTCGCGCCGCCGCCGGGGGAGAGGCCGAGGAAGGCCAGGCGCATCTTCGGGCGCCCCTGCTCGTCCTCCTCGCGGGCCGCCGCGCCGCCGGGCGCCGCCAGGGCCCCCAGGAGCAAGAGCGCTCCGAGGCGCCGGCCCAGGGCGCGCAGGCGCGCGGGGGTCGAGAGGGCGAAGAGGGCGATCAGGCCGAGGGCGAGGAGGAGCAGCCCTCCGCCGCCGGCGCTGGAGCAGTCGTAGCGCGGCACCGGGTAGGTCGGGCCGCCGTCCGGATCGGCGCCGCCGTCGGCGCCGCCCGCGTCCGGGGCGCTGCCGTCCGGGGTCCCGCTGTCCGGCGCGCTCCCGTCGGGGGTGCCGCCGTCCACCGGCGCGGGCCCCGGCCGCTCGTAGAGGTAGGTGTCGTTGAGGGGGGTCATCGCGCCGCCCCCCGGCCGTCCGCGGCCGCCGAAGAGGAGGAGGCCGTCGGCGGTGGCGACCATGTCCGCGTCCCCGCGCGCCATGGGCGGGCTGCCGGCGGGGGTGATCTCGACCCAGGCCGCCTCGGTGACCTCCCAGGTGTCGCCCAGGGGATCCACCAGGGTGGCGTCCATCCCGCCGAAGGCGACCAGGACGTCACCGTAGGCGGCCAGGCTGGTGCCATAGCGGCGGGGCGGATCGACCTGGGGCACGGTCACCGGCGAGACGTCGGTGCAGTTCACGCCCCGGTCCATCCTCCACAGGTCGTTCATCACGCCCATCGTGTTGAAGGAGCGCCCGGCGAAGACGTAGACGGCGTCGGCCTGCGGCCAGTAGGCCATGGCGTGGCCGTAGCGGTCGGGCAGGGTCGCGTCCCCGAGGCTGGTCCAGGAGGCGGTGGGGATCCCGCCGCCGTCGGTCACGCTCAACACCCAGAGGTCGGACTGGGTGTTGTTGTTCACGCTCCCGCCGAGCATCCAGATCAGGGGTCCGCCCGAGCCCACCGGGTCGTGGACCATGGTGTGGTTGTGGCGGATGGCCGGCGGGGTGGTGCCGCTCTGGTCCACGCCGCGCCAGGCGCCGTTCTTCCAGATCCACACGTCGTTGAGCCACGCGGTGTAGGAGTGCCCGCCGAAGAGGACCACCCCCTGGAGGGTCGGGTCGTAGACCATCGCGTGGCCGTGCCGCTTCGGGGGGCAGGAGGTGGGCGTGCAGGTCACCGGGCCCACCTCGGTCCAGCTGCGGTTCGCCAGGGACCACTCCCAGGTGTCCTGCAGCTCGAAGTCCCCGGTGCCGCTGTCGACGGTGCCGCCGAAGAGGACGACCACCTCGCGGTCGGAGTCGTAGGCCATCGCGTGATCGAAGCGCGCCGGGGGCTTCTGCCCGACCAGGTTCAGGGCCGTCCAGGTCGGCTCGGTGACCAGCGCCTGGCGGTGGGTCCCGTAGGGCTCGGGATCGCTCCCGCAGCCACAGATCGTGAGCCCGCAGAGGCTCCCCAGGGAGATCGTCACGACGAGAGCTCGAAGGTGCATGAGGACGACTTTAGGCGGCCCGCGCGCCCGGCCACAAGCGAGGGCCAGATCCTTCCCTCCCCTCGTCCGTAAAGAGAGGAAGGCACCGGTGTGTCCTCACCTTCCCGGAGGAAGAAAGATGCGTGTTCTCGCCGCCCTGGCCCTCTTCGCCCTGCTCGCCTCCCCCGCCCTCGCGGCGGCCCAGCCCGCGCCGCAGCCGCCCCCGGTCCAGAACGTCATCTTCGACGGGGATGTTCTCGAGGGAGGCCTCGACACGCCCGAGGGCTCGATCATGACGACCCGGCCGCCCACGCGCTTCGGCTCGCTCATCGAGCTCCGCCGCGACTTCGCCGCCGAGCTGATGGCCTCGGTCTCCGAGCTCTAGGACTCAAGAGGAAAGGCCGTGGACGTGCACGTGAACGTACACGGCTTTTCCCGGGCGCCCCTAATAGCGCATGAGGGCGGCGCCCCAGGTGAAGCCCGCCCCGAACGACGCCATCGCCAGCAGCTCGCCCCGCTCGAGGCGCCCCTGCTCCACCGCCTCGTCGAGGCAGAGGGGGATGCTGGCGGCGGTGGTGTTGCCGTACTTCTGGATGTTGTTGAAGACCTGATCCTCGGAGAGCCCGAGGATGCCCTGCACCGCCTCGGAGATCCGCAGGTTCGCCTGGTGGGGGATGAAGAGGCGCAGGTCCTTGGGCGTCACCTGCTGGCGCTCCATCACCTCCTGCAGGGCCCGGGGCATCTTCACCACGGCGTTCTTGAAGACCTTCTGCCCCTGCATCGAGGGGAACTGCCGCCGCTCCTCGACCACGGAGGGGTCGAACTGGGGCATGTTCTTGGAGGAGGGGAACTCGATCCACAGGTCGCGGGCGTGGCGGCCGTCGGCCCCCAGGGTGATGTCGAGGAGGCCCCGGTCGGGATCGTCGGTGGGGCCCAGGATCGCGACGGCGGCGGCGTCCCCGAAGATGCAGGCCACGTCGCGCCCCTCGGTGGAGACGTCGAGGCCGGTGGAGTGCACCTCGGCGCCCACCAGGAGGATGCGCCGGTAGGTGCCGGTGCGGATCCAGGCGTCGGCCACCGAGAGGCCGTAGAGGAAGCCCGAGCACTGGTTGCGCACGTCGATCGCCGGCACGTTCTTGAGGCCCAGCTTCTCCTGGAGGAAGCAGCCGGAGCCCGGGAAGAAGTGATCCGGCGAGAGGGTGCAGTAGATGATCATCTCGATCTCGGAGACGTCCATCCCGGCCTTCTCGCAGGCGTTCCTCGTGGCCTCGACGGCGAGATCGGAGCCGCCGATGCCCTTCCCCTCCTCGACCCAGCGCCGCTCCTGGATCCCGGTGCGCTGCCGGATCCACTCGTCGGAGGTGTCCATCCTGGACTCCAGGTCGGCGTTGGTGACGACGCGCTCGGGGAGGTAGCGACCGGTGGCGATGATCTCGGTTCTCATTCCTTGCTCCTGAAGAAGAGAAATGGGGTCTTGCCCGAAAAAACGCGGGCCATCCTGCCGGAGGAGGCGGCCTCGCGCCAAGTCGAGGAGCGTCATGAAGGGGCGATCAGTGATTTCAGGCACTTAGGCCTCCTGGGGACCCCCTCGTCCGTCCAGGTGACCGATACCCCCCCTTTCCTTTGCACACCTAGTCTTACACCATGCACGACCGGCGCGTTCTTGGAGGAGGCGAGCAGGGTCAGGTGATCGTCGAGCAGGCGATCATCCTGCCCATGATGGTCTTCCTGATCCTGGGCATCGTCCAGCTCTCGATGCTGCAGCATGCCCGGATCGCGACGGAGTACGCGGCCTACAACGCCGCGCGCTCCGGGATCGTCTACAACGGCGACGTCGACAAGATGGAGCGCGCCGCCTTCTTCTCCGTCCTGCCCACCCTCGGCCGCTCCGACAACTGGGGCGACCTCTTCCAGACGGTCTTCTCCAAGGCCCTGCTGGCCCAGTTCGGGGCCGATCTGGCCGACATGATCGGCTTCGACATCCTCGGCAGCATGAAGATGGTCCAGGTCGAGATCCTGGATCACCCGGACCCCAACATCGGCGACCGCCTCGGCATCGTCGATCAGCAGCAGCACCTCAACCAGCAGCAGATCGACTTCGACGACTTCCGCACCCAGCCGGCCATCGCGAACCAGCTGACGGTGCAGGTGAAGTACTTCTACAAGATGCGGATCCCCTTCGCGAACTGGATGCTCCACTACATGTGGATGGCCTCCCGCGCGGACGCGATGGCCGCCTACGGCACGGTCGCCTTCGCGAACCCCGAGCGCACCATCCTCGGGCGCCGCACGGGGATCGGCTCGCACACCGAGATCCTGGCCCGCGCCGCGGCCAAGTCCGGGGACGACGACGACCTGCGGGTGGTCCTCCAGTACCGGGTCGCGGGCGAGTACCGGATCCCGATCAACACCCACTACACGATGCGGATGCAGTCCAACCTGTACCGCACCTACCTCGAGGGGAACTGACCGATGCTTCTGATGATCCATCGGCTTCGCCGAGACGAGGAGGGCCAGACCCTGGTCCTGGGCGCCGTCTCCATGCTGGTCCTGGCCCTGGCCGTGATGACCACGATCAGCATCGGTGAGGCGGCCTACGAGAAGATCAAGCTGCAGAACACCGCCGACGCGGCGGCCTACTCGCTGGCGGCCACCCAGGCGCGCGCGTTCAACTTCTTCGCCTACACCAACCGGGCGATGATCGCGCACTACAACACCGCGCTGACGATGGTGGCCTACCTCTCCTTCTGCATCTACGTGAACAACACGCTGGGGAGGCTGGCGGGGCTCCTCAAATACATACCCATACCCGTGTTCTCACAGGTGATGACCTTCATCGAGAAGGCGCTGGAGATCGTCACCAAGGCCTTGCGGATCGTGGTGGCGGTCGTCTTGCCCATCGTGAACATCGTCAACGGGGCCTACTTCCTCTTCCAGATGGGCATGCTGGGGGTGCTGGCAGCGCAGCTGCTCCAGAACTCGGGCATCGTCTACGAGAACGACCCCGACGCCGTCTCGGGGGTCGACCTGGGCAACCTGAACGCCGGCTCGGTCTTCCAGGTGCTCATCAAGGGCTTCAACGGCATGGCCGTCTACAACGCCTTCGACTTCAAGTCGACGATGGCCCTGGTCCCGGTCTACGGAGCCAACCGCAACTTCGACAACGTCAAGAACACCAACGGTCCCCAGATCAAGAACGCCGCCGGTCAGGACCGCGGCAACGAGGGGCGGTTGATCATGAACGAGCTGATCAACGCCGGCCGCCATCCCTGGGTGACCATCTCGAAGAACGGCACGCCCTTCCTCGGCCGGAAGTGGCGGATCAACATCGGCATCCTGGGCTTCGGCATCGAGTTCAAGAAGAGCGCCCGGACCGAGCACAACGCCACCACCGGCATGGGGTCCCGCAGCAACTCGCGGCACGACATGATCTTCTCGGTGGACCAGTTCTACATCCGGCTCTACGCGCCCTCGTACTGGTTCAAGATCACCTACAACTCCTTCGTGCTGGCCGACTACAAGAAGGGCGGCGAGCTCGAGCAGCTGCAGGTGAAGGACAAGAAGTGCGGCAAGTGGAACTGGCGCTGCAAGCTGGGCAAGGCCATCACCGCCCCGGTGCGCGAGATCCTCAAGGCGGCCTTCAAGGCCTTCCCGGGCCTCAACCGCCTCAAGGAGAAGAAGTACTACTGGTTCGGCATCACGCCCTTCATGAAGTTCAACCCCTCGCCGAAGTGGCGGGAGGTCTTCCACCAGCCGCAGTTCATGATGCTGGTGAGCAAGCCGGACGAGAAGCTCAACAAGCTCCAGGACACGGCCCACCGCAGCTACGGGATGGACACCAAGGTCGAGGTGGGCTCGGGGGCCTGGCAGAACCGCCGGGGCAGCAACAAGTCGCTGAACCTGGAGGTGGACGTCACCGACGAGTCCTCCTTCATCTCCAGCCTGATGCCGGGCTTCAACGCCCTCTCGGTGGCGCGCTCCTACTACCACCGCCCCGGTGAGTGGAAGGAGCACCCGAACTTCTTCAACCCCTTCTGGGCCGCCAAGCTCGACCCGGTGGCGCACCACGCCATGATCGGCGAGATCCCCCACCTGGCGAACTTCGGCGACGAGATCATCCTGCACTGATGGAGGCGAGAGTCATGACGACCCGGATTTTCCAGCGCCTCCTGCGGGAGGAAGAGGGCTCGGGGCTCACCGAGTTCGCGATCATGGTCCCCTCGATCATGATCATCTTCCTCTACAGCATCTTCTTCACCGACATGATCGAGGTGAAGCTGAAGACGCTCGAGGCCTCCCGCTTCATGACCTGGGAGTCGACCGTCTACCGGGACGGCAACTCCATCAAGCAGGACATGGAGACGCGGTTTGCGAACCTGCGCTCGACCGACATCGAGGCGGCCGAGACCCTGCACATGATCGGCATCGAGAACGTGCGGATCACGAACACCTACACCGACGCCCTCGAGGTCGACATGACCGGCGGCGTCCCGGACGACGACAGCACCAGCGAGATCGGCGGCATCGACGCCACCATCAACTCGGTCCTCGCCTGGATGAACCTGCCGACCCGCGGCAAGGCGCGCTCGGAGGTCACCTTCCAGGTCGACAACAAGATCGTGCCCGACTTCATGATGTTCAACACCGAGGTGCGGGCGCAGGAGGGCGAGAGCGAGGGCTTCTCCGGCGACAACGGCTTCTCGATCGCCAGCCACCACGTGATGATCTACGACACCTGGAAGGGCTGGCCGAACAAGAACCGCCGGGTGGGCAGCCGCGCCGGGCAGACCGCCAACCCGATGCAGACCTACGACATCGCCGAGTCGGCCCTGGAGGCCCAGCTGCGGCCGGTCGCCTACTTCAAGCTGACCAACACCGGCATCATGGACGCCCTGGGTGAGGTCTTCGCCTTCTTCGGCCTCCCCGAGCCCATCACCGTGAAGCGGGCCACCACCGGCCCGACCACCATGCGGGCGCCGGCGAAGTCCGGCCACGGCATCCAGGGCTTCTCGCCCACCAGCAGCCAGAGCCAGATCACGCGCTTCGGCCACCGCTGGGGCCAGAACATCTTCCTGGGCGACAACCCGAACCCGGGCATCGACCACAGCCGCTGGTCCCTGCCCTACTCCATCTCCAAGGGCAGCTACGGCGGCCGGACCGTCACCTGGTGGCACCAGCGCGCCGGCGGCATGGTCAGCCTCTCGCGGCCCTGGTCGATGTCGGAGTACCCGCCCAACACCAAGCTCTACAACCACCAGTACGAGAACGACTACTTCCTCTCCTACGGCTGCCGCGGTCACTACTACGACGGCTACGTCCAGGAAGACGGCGAGCCCGGGGACTATCGCAACTACGACGGCTGCGGTGACGGCGTCGATGCCGTTCAGGGCGGGATCCAGGATCTCCTGAACACCTTCGGCGGCGGCTTCCAGCTTCCGGGGTTCTAGGCCATGCGTAAGCTCATCCTGAAGTCCCTGGCCCTCGTCCTCTGCGGCGGCGCCGCTGCCCTGGGCCTGGCCCTCGACCCGGGCACCATCGCCTCCTCGAGCGCCATCGCCCCCCGGGCCGTCACGCCCCTCCTCCACGGGGACCTCCCCGCCTACCCCGGCGTCGCCGAGACCCGGGTCGGCCGGGGGCTCTCGATCAACGGGCAGCGCGTCGACATGCACCAGTTCTTCACCGACGACGCCCCCGAGGTGGTCGCCGACCACTACGAGCAGGTGCTCTCCGCGGCCGTCGGCGGCGAGGTCCACCGCTACCAGGTGGGCAACGCCGACTACGTGGGCGTGATGAACGACGAGGGGCGCTTCGTGCAGGTGATGATCCTCGCCGACGGTGAGGGCTCGCTGGTGATCCCCAACGTCGCCGACGGCCCCCTGCGCCCCGGCCGCGAGGTCTCGAGCCTGAAGGTGCCGCTGCCGCCCGACGCCTCCAACCTCTCCACCTTCCGCTCCCAGGACGGAGGCAAGGTCGCCACCTCGGCCCAGTTCCTCACCGAGCTCGACATGCTGGGCATGTCCGAGTTCTACCGGGCGAAGATGCCGGCCCTGGGCTTCCGCCAGCTCGAGGGCGCCGTGGTCCCCGAGTCCCTCGGCGAGAACGGCCTGATGCGCTTCGCGGGCCCCGAGGGCGACATCGTGAGCATCGGCGTGCAGTCGGTGGCCGAGCGCCGCGGCTGCCTCGTCTACCTCCTCCACGAGGTGCCCATCGATCCGGACGCGCCCGAGGCGGCGCCGGAGGCAGCGCGATGAAGACGATCCGGAAGCTGCTCTCCCGCCTCTCCTCGGAGCGCGGCCAGGCCGCCACCGAGTACGCCATCATGTCGGCCTACCTGCTGGCCGCCGGGCTGGTCGCGTCGCCCTTCGTGATGCGCTTCATGCCGGAGATGCTGAACGCCTTCCAGATCTACGTGGACGGCTTCTACTTCGTCTTCAGCCTGCCGATTCCCTGACGCTCGCGTACGCTCGCGTCGGCTATCAGCTGACAGCTGATAGCTGCGAGCGAAGCGAGCTCAGTTGCCCACGGGCAGGTAGGGCAGATCCGACTTCGCCCCCTCGCCCTTGGCCTTCAGCTCCATCACCGTGTCCTGCTCGGTGGCGCGAACCACCCGCAGCACTGGCACGATGCCCACGACGTCGAACCAGATCTCCGAGCTGTAGGCCTTGCCGTCGGGGCGCTTGCCGTCGAAGCGGTAGTGCCAGGTCTCGAACTTTCCGGCGGGCACCTCGATGGTCTTCTTCCCCAGGTACTTCACCTTCGGCAGGTGGGTGTCCGAGACCTCCACGTTGATGGAGAAGGCGTCCTGGAACTTCTGCTCCGGGTCGTTGCCGATGGGCAGCACCAGGGGCGGCATCCCGGCGGGCTTCATGATCATGCCCCGGGCGTTGCGCAGGTCGGAGGAGGCCTTCTGGAAGGCGATCTTCACGTAGGTCTTGTCGCCGGTTCCGTCGATGGAGAGGATCTCGAGGATGCGCCAACTCGGACCCGGCAGCCCGTCCTGGGGCACCACCGAGAGGCGCATCGAGCCGAGGTTGAACTGGGGGTGGGTGATCTCGTACTCGGCCCAGCCGCCGACCTTCATCTTCGGCATGCCGGTCTTCAGCTTCTTCCACTGCGCGTCGGGCAGGAAGAGGCCGACGTTGCCGAGGTCGAGCTTGTTGTCCATCTGGTAGGTCTCGACGTCGTTGTCCTCGCCCGGATCGCCGGTCACCGTGGCCGGGGCCTCGTCGTCACCGGCGACCCGGGTCGCCGGGAGGTTCTTCTTGATGGGCGGCTTCGCCGGGGTCTCCTTCGCCTCCTGGGCACGGGCGGGGGTGGACCCACCGAGGAGGGCGCAGAGGGAGAGAAGGAGGACCGTTCGCATCATGGCTATCTGGTAGGCTAGCGGCTCCATGGCTGTCAATCGGACCTCCGGTAGGACGCCCTCGCGCAAGCTGGCATTCATCAACGCCGGCCTCTATCTGGGCTGCGTCGCCGTGGGCGGCCTGGTGGTCGCCTCGTCGGCCCGCGCGCTCCTGCTCTTCTATCGCGAGCCGGTCACCTACCTCCCCGGCCTGCCGCGCGACTTCTGGCTGGTGGGCCTCGAACTCCTCCTCGCCCTCCTCGGCGCCCTCGCCCTCGGGCGGGCCCTCGCCGGGGAGCGCCCCTCCTTCGCGCTCTCTGCCGGCGTCTGGGGCCTCATGAGCGCGCTCCTGGCCTACTGGATGGTGGGCAACCCCGGGGCGCGCGAGATCTCGGCGCTCCACCCCCGGGCAGAGGTGGTCGGCCACCTGAACACCCTGGCAGTCCTGCTGAAGGATCGCTACCGGCAGGAGGGGCGCTACCCCGAGAGCCTCGAGGTCCTCGCCGGGAGGACGGGCTTCCCCGAGGGCCCCACGCCCTGGACCGGACGCGGGCGGCGCCTCACCTACCAGCACGTGAGCGAACGGGGCCTCGGGGCACGCCTGGCCGGCCGCGACGGTGACCTGGCCGGGACCTTCTACTACGTCGTCTCACCGACCCGGGACCACTACTGGTTGACGGCGGTGATCCTCGACGGCGCCCCCACCGGCAACCTCGCGTTTCTCCGTGACACCTCCGGCCATCCGATGATTATCTCGTCGCGCTCCTCGTCGAAGGTGGACGAGACTCAGCCCATTTTTCCCGGAGGTCGCTAGATGAACCGGATGATCAGGCCCTTGCTCGCCCTCTCCCTGCTGCTGCCGGCGCTCGCCACGGCCGAGCCCTTCGCGCCCACGCCCACCCTGCCCGCGGGCTACGGTGACCAGCTCTACACGGCCATCGTCAAGCAGATGAAGAAGGACATGCCCGACGCCTCGAAGGTCCCGGCGCCCCTCTGCCCGGGCTGCGTGGCCATGCAGCTCGGCCCGGGGATGGAGGGGGCCCTCCCGGCGGTGCAGCTGCTCTCTCCCGCCTCCAAGAAGGAGGTCGTCGCCTTCTACAGCGAGAAGCTGAAGGGCTGGAACAAGACCGAGGAGCACGGCTTCCAGTGGGTCTTCTGGAAGGGCGGCCAGAGCCAGCTGAACTCGATGATGCCGACGGTCCCCCACGTCGTGGTCTTCGACGCCCTCGCGGCCGGCCTCGACAAGAAGCTCTTCGCCAAGATGAAGACCCAGGTCGTCGTCTACTTCCCCGGCGAGCCGGGCAAGGCGCCGCCCGCCCCTCCCGAGGAGGAGGACGAGGAGGAGTAGCCGAGGACGTGCAGCTCCCTAGCGGGAGCTACACATCCAGGTTGGCGACGTCGAGCGCGTTGCGCTCGATGAACTCGCGCCGGGGCTCGACCTGATCGCCCATCAGGACGCTGAAGATCGAGTCGGCCTCGACCGAGTCGTCCACCCGCACCTGCAGGAGGGTGCGGGTCTCTGGATCCATGGTGGTCTCCCAGAGCTGGTCGGGGTTCATCTCGCCCAGGCCCTTGTAGCGCTGGACCGAGAGGCCCTTCTTCGAGCCCTCGAGGATGGTGTCGACCGCGGCGTCGAGGGTCTCGGCCTCGCTCGCGTCATTCGAGCCGCCGAAGAGGACCCGGAAGGGCCCCTCCCCGTGCACCCGGAAGGCGTTGGCCAGCTGGCGCAGCTCCTTGAACTCGGGTGAGCCGAGGAACTCCCAGGAGAGCACGGTCTCGCGCTCGACGCCGGCCATGCGGGTGAGCACGCTGATCTGCTTGCGGTCGTGCTCGGCGTCGTGGCTCTGGCTCACCAGGGCCCGGGCGTCCGGATAGCGGCGCTCGAGATACCCTTCGGCCTCGGTGATGGCCTTGCTCACGGCCGCGCTGTCGGAGAGGACCTCGCCGTCGAGGTCCGTGGCTCGCAGGAAGGCGTCGACGATCCGTCCGTCCCTCCGCTTGCCCACCCGATCGAGGATCTTGCGGTAGGTCAGCACCGACTCGAGGAGGTCCTGCAGCGCCGCCCCCTCGACGGTGGAGGACCCGCCGTCGGCGCCCCGCTCCAGGTGGGCGCTCTCGCCGGCCAGGCGCAGGAGGTAGTCCTGCAGGGCCTCGTCGTCCTTGAGGTAGTCGGTCCTCTTCTTGCGGGCGACCCGGTAGAGGGGCGGCTGGGCGATGTAGAGGTAGCCCTTTTCCACCACCTCGGGCATCTGCCGGAAGAAGAAGGTGAGCAGCAGGGTGCGGATGTGGCTGCCGTCGACGTCTGCGTCGGTCATCACGATGATCCGGTGGTAGCGGATCTTCTCGATGTCGAAGTCGTCGTGCCCGATGCCCGTGCCCAGCGCGGTGATCAGCGTGGTGATCTCGTTGCTGGAGAGCATCTTGTCGAAGCGGGCCTTCTCCACGTTGAGGATCTTGCCGCGCAGCGGGAGGATCGCCTGCGAGCGGCGGTCGCGCCCCTGCTTGGCGGACCCACCTGCCGAGTCACCCTCGACGATGTAGAGCTCGGAGTCGCTGGGGTCCTTGGACTGGCAGTCGGCGAGCTTGCCCGGCAGCGAGCTGGAGTCGAGGGCTCCCTTGCGGCGCACGGTCTCCCGCGCCTTGCGCGCGGCGACCCGGGCCCGGCAGGCGTCGACCACCTTGCCGACGATCTTCTTCGCCTCGGGGGGGTGCTCCTCGAGCCAGTCGCCGAAGCGCTCGTTCACGATGGACTCGACGACGCCCTTGATCTCGGAGTTGCCGAGCTTTCCCTTGGTCTGCCCCTCGAACTGGGGCCGGGGGAGCTTCACGCTCACCACCGCCGCGAGGCCCTCCCGGATGTCCTCACCGGAGGGGTTGTCCTTGAGGTTCTTCAGCAGGTTGTTCTTGGTGGCGTAGGCGTTGATGGTCCGGGTGAGCGCGGCCCGGAAGCCCACCAGGTGGGTGCCGCCGTCGACGGTGCGGATGTTGTTGGCGAAGGTGTAGATCCGCTCGTCGTAGGCGTCGTTCCAGGCCATGGCGATCTCGACGATGACGTCGTCCTCGGTCTCGGCCTGGAGGTGGATCGGATCCTTCATCAGCCCGACGCGCTTCTCGTTGAGGTGCTCGACGAAGGAGCTGATGCCACCCTCGTAGAGGAAGGAGGCCTCCTTGCCCGAGCGCTCGTCGCTGATCTTGATGTTCAGGCCGGCGTTGAGGAAGGCGAGCTCGCGCAGGCGGCCGGCGAGGGTGTCGAAGCTGTACTCGAGGACCTCGAAGATCTCGTGGTCGGGCTTGAAGGTGACCTTGGTGCCGGTGTGGTTGGTCTCGCCCATCATCTTCAGCGGGGCCTTGGGGACCCCCCGCTGATAGACCTGGTGCCAGACCCGGCCGTCGCGGTGGATCTCCACCTCGAGGAGGACGGAGAGCGCGTTCACGCAGGAGACGCCGACGCCGTGCAGGCCGCCGGAGACCTTGTAGGCCGAGTTCTCGAACTTGCCGCCGGCGTGGAGCTTGGTCAGGACGACCTGCGCCGCGCTGACCTTCTCGGTGGGGTGCATGTCCACCGGGATGCCGCGGCCCCGATCGACGACGGTGATCGAGTTGTCGACGTGGATGCAGATGTCGATCGTGGTGCCCTGCCCGGCGAGGTGCTCGTCGACCGCGTTGTCGACGACCTCGTACACGAGGTGGTGGAGGCCCGGCGCACCGGTGGAGCCGATGTACATCGCGGGCCGCTTGCGGACCGCCTCGAGGCCCTCGAGGATCTTGATGGAAGAGGCACCGTACTGCTCGACCTCGGCCTTTGGCTTGACGGACTCCAAGCTCTTGTTCCCTTCCACGATCCGGCTGCCCCCACGCTCGCGGATCGTTTGAAATTCCGGGTACTTAGCTACCCGTTCGGCGGGGCGTATCCTAGCACCGGACCCCCCTTTCCTCAAGCGCGGAGGGGTCCCGGAGCATGGTTCCAACCCCTTGGAATCAGGAAGGATTCCCGCCTTCGGCCCGCGGCTCCACCCTCCCCTCCTCGACCTGGAAGATCCGGGCGCCGGAAAGTCGCGCGGGGGAGAGGTGGGAGAGATCCGTCGTGGTGAGCAGGGCCTGGCCGGGGAAGCGCTGGAGGTAGTCGAGGAGGTGGGCGTTGCGCTCCGGATCGAGCTCGCTGGAGATGTCGTCGAGGAGGAGGAGGGGCGTGACGCCGGCGCGCTCCTGGAGGTTCTCGATCTCGGCGATCTTCAGGGCGAGCACCACGCTGCGCTGCTGGCCCTGGCTGCCGTAGGTGCGCAGCGGCCGGCCGTGCAGGGAGAGTTCGATCTCGTCGACGTGCGGACCCACGCAGGTGCGGCGGCGCGCGCGATCCTCGGCGCGGTGGCGGCGCAGCGCCTCCATCAGGCGTCCCTCGAGCTCGGCGGCGGCGCGGCTGGGCTCCTGCCCCTCCTCGGCGGTGGAGCGGTAGACCATCGCCGCCTCGACCTTCGTGCCCACGATGGTCTCGAGGATGCGCACCATCGGGAGGGTGAGCTCGTCGGTGACCTGGCGGCGGCCCTGGATCACCTCGGCCCCGGCCTGCGCCACCACCGGATCGAAGCTGGCGAGCGCGTGCTCGAGGCCTGGCTTCGCGTCGCGCAGGAGCCGGTTGCGCGAGGCGACCGCGCGCCGGTAGCGACGGATGGCCTCGAGGTGACTCGGCCGGCGGGCGAAGACCGCGCGATCGAGCCACTGCCTTCGCTCGGCGGGTCCTCCCTTGGCCACCGCGAGATCGTCCGGGGTGAAGGCGATCACCGGCAGGAGCGAGGACCAGCGCGAGAGGGAGCGCTCGGCCTTCTCTCCGATGAGCGCCTGACGGCGGCCCGCCTGCACCTTCAGCGTGAGGTGCGAGGTGAGCTCGCCGACGACCTTCGCCTGGATCTCGGAGCGCTCCGCGCCGATGCGCACCAGCTCGACGAGGCGAGAGCCGCGCAGCGCCCGCTGGGTGGAGAGGAAGTAGATCGACTCGAGGAAGCTGGTCTTCCCCTGGCCGTTCGCGCCGAGGAGCACGTTGAGCCCCTCGCAGAGCTCGACCTCGACCCGGGCGAGGTTGCGGAAGTCCCGGACGCGGTGCTCGAGCAGCCTCCCGCTCACTTCGCGTCCGTCGCGGCCGGAGGATCGACGACGACCGGCGCGAGGGGATGCTGGCTCGGATCGCTGGGGGTCTCACCCGGGAGGGGACCCTCCTTCAGGAGCGCGGGCTTGAGCTTCGCCGGGAGGATCTCGCGAGCGAGGACGCCCGGCGGCACGCAGACCTCACCCTCGGGGTAGGTGAAGGTCCAGATCTTCTCCCGGCCGCTCTCCTGCTCCTGCCAAACCCAGGAGAGGGCGCCGAGGGAGTCCCGCTGCACCCGGCTCTTCTCGCGCCCCTTCCCCACCGCCGCCTCGAGGGCCTCGCCGTAGACGACGAGCTTCGGGTCGAGGGTCGCTCCGGCCTCTGCCGAGCGATAGAGGGGCGGGGTCTGCACCAGGCTGCCGCCCTCGGCGAAGGTGTAGCTGGCGCGCACGTAGCAGTGGCCGCGGACGAAGCGCTCGAAGATGCCGGTGTGGGGCTTCATCCCCTCCCACTCGATCAGGAGCACCTGGTAGCTGCTCATGCCCACGGGGACCTGCGCCTCGACGGCCGAGAAGAGCACCGGCGTGGCCTCCACCGGCGCGGCGATGGGCTCGGCCTCGCCGAGACCCTCCTCCGCCTGCGGCGGACAGGCCGCGAGGCAGAGGACGAGGACGAGGAGTGAAGACCACTTCCCTGCGAGCCTCATGAGGGCCTCCCGCTCGGTTTGGATCGCTGCGACTTCAGATCCGCATGGGCATCACCACCGCGGTGAAGCCCGGATCGTCCTCGGCCTTGACGAGGCCCGGCGAGAGCTCGTCGGCGACCTCGAGGATCACCCGCTCGCTCCCGAGCACGCCGAGGACCTCGATGAGGTACTTGGCGTTGAAGCCCACCTTCACCTCGGGGCCGTCGTAGCCCACCTCGAGGGCCTCGGAGGCCTCGCCGAGGTCGGGGTTCTCGGAGATCACGGTGAGGGTGGACTTGCCCAGCTCGAGCTTCACCGAGGGCGCCCGGTCGGGAGAGACCAGGGAGACGCGCTTGAGGGTGGAGAGCAGGGCCTCGCGGTCCACGGTCAGCGGGTGCTTGCCCGAGTCGGGGATGACCTGCTGGTAGTCGGGGAACTGACCGTCGACCAGGCGCATGACGAGGTAGAGGCCCTCGCTGCGGAAGACGGCGTTGCTGCCCGAGAAGCCCAGGCTGACGGTGCCCGGCTTCTCGCCGAGGAGGCGCCGCATCTCGGAGAGGCCCTTGCGGGGGATGATCACTCCCTTGGAGAGGAAGAGCTTTCCACCGAGCTCCCGCTCGACCATCGAGAGGCGGTGGCCGTCGGTGGCGACCATCCGGGCGGTGGCGCCCTGGGCCTCGATGAAGACACCGTTGAGGTTGTAGCGGGTCTCGTCGGTGCTGACCGCGAAGTGGGTCTTCTCGATCATCTCCGAGAGGGCCTCGGCCTCGACGTTCACGAAGGAGACGTCCTCGACGCCCGGCAGGTCCGGGAAGTCGGCCGGATCGGCGCCCACCAGCCGCGAGCGGTAGCGCCCCGAGACGATCTCGACCCAGTTGTTCTGCTTGCGGGTGAGGGTGACGGTCTTCTCGGGGAGGCTGCGAACGATGTCGAGGAGCGAGCGGGCCGGGACGGTGATCTTCCCGGGCTTGCCCACCTCCACCGGATGCTCTCCCTTCAGGCCGAGCTCGAGGTCGGTCGCGCTGATGGCGAGCAGCCCCTCGCTGGCCTCGAGGAGAACGTTGGCCAGGATCGGCATGGTGGCCTTCCGGTCGACGATTCCTTGCGCACGATAGAGCCCCTTGGCGAGCTCCTCGGCGCTCATCTGAATCTGCATCGTTCGTTCTTCCTCTGTTGAGACAAGAAAGAGAGAAGGATCTTAGGATCTAGTAGGGATCGTAGGGGCTGTGGACACGAGGGACAGACCCTCAAGTCCTCGGAATCACGACCGAACGATCGAGAAGTGTCTGTGGAGAGATCGTAGATCCAGGAAGGGTGCGGCTTGTGTAGCACTGGGCTCAGATCACCGTCAACAGATGGGACCCTCCCCTTCGAACAGGGTTTTCCCGTGGCTTTTCCTCAAGGTAGCAGTCTGCTCGGGCGTCCAGTGATCAGCCCCGGCTCCGGACCGAGGGAGAGCCCGGCAGGAGACCCTCGGCGAGGGCCAGGGTGGCGGCCTCGGTCTTCGTGCTGACGTCCAGCTTCCGGTAGATGTTCTTCACGTGGCTCTGGACCGTGCCGAGGCCGATCCCCAGGATCTCCCCGGTCTCGGCGTAGGTCTGGCCGGCCGCCAGCTGGGAGAGGACCTCGAGCTCCCGGGGGGTGAGCTGCTCGGGGCGCTCGGTGCGAGGGATCCGGGCGGGCTCGAGCACCCAGCCCACGAGGTGGCGCGCCAGCGCCGGGGAGAAGCTGGCGCCCCCGGCGAGGACGGCCTCCAGGGCGCCCAGGAGCCGCTCGGGGCCCTCTCCACGCAGGATGAGGCTCTTGCCCCCGGCGCGCAGGAAGGCCATCAGCAGCTCCGGGGGGCAGGCCTCGCAGAGGCCGACCACGGGGCGCTCGAGGGAGGTCAGGAGCTTCAGGCCCTCGAGGCCGGTCGTCGTGGTGGGATCGAGGACCACCACGTCGAAGGCGAGGCCCTGATCGATCAGGAGCTGGATCTCGGTGGGGTGGGAGCAGGCGGCCGCGAGCCCGAAGGTCGGTTGCTTCCAGCCGATGAGCTGGCCGAGGGCGTCGCGCAGGTGGCTGCGCTCCTCCAGCACGAGTACCGAGATCACGATCTTTCCTCCCGGGACATCCCCAGAGTCCGTTCGCCTCTCTCCCTATCCCATCCGTGGGAGGCTGGCGAGAGAGGAAGCGATGCGGCGGCGGCTCCGCGGTGGGTTTCGAGCGGGGGCTCCTTCGGCTATCAAGCCTGGCCATGACGAGCCTGCGTCGCCCTCCCCTCCCCTCCCTGGTCTCTCTCCTCGCCCTGGCGCTCCTCCTCGGGGCCTGCTCGAGCGTGGATCTGATCGTGCGTCAGGGACCGCCGAGCGACTTCGAGGTCCAGCGCATCGCCGTCGCGCCGCCGGTCGTGCTCGCCCGCTTCGTCGAGGCCGCCGCGCCCCCCGGCATCGACGCCGAGGCGCCCCCCATCGATCACCCCGTCTTCGAGGCCGGCTACTACGTGGGTCACCTGCACATGGCGGGCGGCTACGTGGTCGTGGAGAGCGAGCGGGGCATGCAGTACCGCTCCAAGACCATCGCCTTCAACGACGAGGCCCGCTACCGCGGCCTGGCCACCGAGTGGCTCGAGCGCGCGGTCGACGACGCGCTGATCTGGAAGCGGATCAATCACCTCGGGATCGAGCCGCTGCCGGACGAGGCGGTGCCCCTGCCGAGGAAGCGAGAGGTGCGCGGCTCGCGGCCGCTGGACCTGCGGGACAACCAGAACCTGCCGGCCTTCGACCTCGAGCCCGGCGAGCTCGACGAGGCCCGCCGCGCGGCCCTGCCGGATCTGAAGGGCGCCCCGCTCCTCCTCATCCCCTTCCTGACCCACTACTACAGCCACAACGGCGGCTGGTTCGTCGGCCAGACCTACGGGACCGGCGCCGGCGTGCGCCTCCGGATCTTCTGGGCCCTCTACGACGTCTCCACCGGCCGCACCCTGCGCTGGGGTGAGATCCAGGGCCGCCACATCGAGCCCTACGTGAACTCTCCCAACAGCACCCAGATCGACGACTACCTCCTCGAGGCCGAGGCGGAGGTCTCGAAGGAGCTGCGGCGGCGCCTGCTGCGCTAAACCAAAGAGAAAGGGCCGCCTCCCTCGCGGGGGACGGCCCTCTCTTCTTTCGGCTTCGTCAGCGACTACTGGAGCTGGGAGGCCGGGATCGGCTTCTCACCGATGCGCACGCCGCGGGCGTCCACGATGGAGCAGCGGGTGCCGAAGATCGGCATGCTGCCGAAGAGGAGGCCGTTGGCCGAGGTGTGGACCCGCGGCGAGAGGAGGTGGGTGGCCTCGGGGATCTTGTCGAGGGCCATGTAGAGGGCGCGGCTACCCTCGGCGGACATGCCACCACCGAGCAGAGCGCCGATGATGGCGAAGGGGCTGCTGGACTGACCGGCGGTGATGCTGGCGGCCTCGTTGGAGAAGAGGTGGGCCCAGTCGATCCCGAAGATGTAGGTACCGCACTCCTCGGCGTTCACGTTCGCCAGCACGGTGTAGTCGGCCTTGGCGAAGGGGATGGCGGCGCC
This sequence comes from Deltaproteobacteria bacterium, assembly GCA_029210625.1. Taxonomy (NCBI): domain Bacteria; kingdom Pseudomonadati; phylum Myxococcota; class Myxococcia; species Deltaproteobacteria bacterium. The sequence continues at coordinate 250,017 of JARGFU010000004.1, forward strand.
GGGGATGCCCACGTGACGACGGCTGCAGCCGGCGGCGAGGGTCAGGGTGGAGACGGCGAGAAGGGCGATGAGAATGCGCTTCATGGAAGGTGTCCTCTTGGAGAGTGCTACTTCGGTAGGAAGGCGCGAGTGGCCTGAACCTGGTGAAAGGAAGAGAGCGATGGATGGGTACCACCCCAGGCGGACCCGGATGCATCCCACGTCCATGGGATCCCTACCAAGTGCCTACCAAGTGCCTGGCACCTATCAGGCAGGCGGTGGGGAAGCGGAGCTCCCCCCACCTCTCAAACGTTGATGCTCTTCTCGAGGCTCGCGACCGCCTGCTGCAGCGCGATGTCCTCGTCGAGGAGCCGCTCGATCTTCTTGCAGGCGCTCATCACCGTCGAGTGATCCTTGCCGCCGAAGCTCTTGCCGATGTCGGGGAAGGAGAGGTCGGTGAGCTTGCGGGTCAGGTACATCGCGACCTGCCGCGGCTGGGCGATCTGCTTGTGCCGGCGGTGGGAGCGCAGGTCGGAGACCCGCACGTTGTAGAAGCTCGCCACCGTTCTGAGGATGGTCTCGGCGTCGGGGCGCCGGCTGCGCAGGGCCAGGACGTCCTTGAGGACCTCGCCGGCCAGCTCGATGGAGAGCTCCTGCCCGGTCAGGGAGGCGAAGGCCTCGATGCGGATGAGCGAGCCCTCGAGCTCCCGGACGTTGGACTTGATGTGGGTGGCCAGGAACATCGCCACGTCGGAGGGCAGCGCGATGCCGTCGGCGGCGGCCTTCTTCTCGAGGATGGCGACCCGGGTCTCGAGCTCGGGGGGCTGGATGTCGGCGATGAGGCCCCACTGGAAGCGCGACGAGAGGCGCTCCTCGAGCTCGGGGATCTCGTTGGGCAGCTTGTCGGAGGTCACCACGATCTGGCGGTGGGTCTCGTGCAGGCTGTTGAAGGTGTGGAAGAACTCCTCCTGGGTGCGGTCCTTGCCGGCGAGGAACTGGATGTCGTCCATCAGGAGGACGTCGCAGCGCTCGCGGAACTTCTGCCGCAGCATCTCCATGCGGTTCTCGCGGATGGAGACGATGACCTCGTTGGTGAAGCTCTCGGCGGAGAGGAGGAGGATGTTCCAGTCCGGGTGCTTGCGCCGGATCTCCAGGCCGATGGCGTTGAGGAGGTGGGTCTTGCCCAGGCCCACCCCGCCGAAGAGGAAGAGCGGGTTGTAGTTGGTCGCCGGCACGTCGGCGACGGCCTTGCACGCCGCCGAGGCGAACTGGTTGGAGGCGCCACAGACGAAGGTGTCGAAGGAGTACTTCTCGTTGAGCTCGCGCACGCCCGGCGCGGTGCGGGCCGGCCCGGCCCGGGGAGTGCGGGGCTGGGGAAGGTCGGGGTTCGCCGCCGGGGTCTCGGGGCGCTCCTCGACGGTGATCTCGAGCTCCATGGGCCGCCCGGCGATGCCCTGGACCTCGGTGCGGATGAAGTCGAGGTAGTTGTCGATGACCCAGTCCCGGATGAACTTGTTGGGCAGCGCGAGGACGATGCGCTCCTCCTCCTCCGCCACGCAGTGGATGGGGGCGAAGTAGGTCTTGAAGACGTGGTCGTTGAGCCGGCTCTCGATGCTCTCGAGGGTCCGCTCCCAGGTGCTCGTCATGGTCTTGAGTGCTCCGCCAGGATCGCGAACTGGTTCAGGTGGATTCCCGCAGGTTGTCCACAGCTGTGGAAAGCCTTGAACCATGGTGTAAGTTATTGAAAATACGTAGACGTGTAGATAGAGCTATCGCAGGGGTTCGCGGACTGTCCCCAGGCCGCGTCCGGCGCAATCGTGGGAGATCCGGCGCCGGTGGGGTGCGCGCAACGAAAGGAAGAACCGGCCGGGCCGGTCTTCAGGAGCCCATCAACTCCTCACCCCGTCGAAGGGCCATGTCTATCGGGCGCTCAAAGAGCGATCAAGATCAATTTCCGAGGATCTCGGATCCCTCCACGATCGTTGAAGGATCTCGTCCCGCGATCTCGGGCCGCGGGCGCCGCTTCGCGGCAGCCTGTGGAGAGGGGTCTCTAACTCCACGTCACACAAGGGAAATCTCGTCGGAGGGTGATTTCGCTCCAAGCCGGGGCCGAAACTCCCCGGGAAACAACGGGAAGTGGGCCCTCCGGTGGCGGCGGGGCGGCCGGGGAGGCGGTCCGGGGGCTCTCCGGGCCCCGGCCCTCCCCTCCCCCCCCGGGCGTCAGAATCGGGTCCTTGACTTCGCCTGCGCCGCGTGGATACTTGCCCCCCTTTTTCGCGCCCCACCCTTGCCAGAGAGGGCCCCTCTCAGGGGGAACACGAGGCAATGAACTCGGGGTGGATGGCGCCAGTCGAATCGAGTCATCTCATAAGAGGTAGAGGTAGCAGTCATGAAGCGGACCTATCAGCCCAGCAAGGTGAAGCGGAACCGGACCCACGGCTTCCGGGCCCGGATGTCCACCAAGGGTGGTCGCCTGGTGCTCAAGCGTCGGCGGCAGAAGGGGCGCAAGCGCCTCGTCGTTCGTTCTGCGACCCGCAAGTAGCTCCTCCCCCCGCGGACTGGCTGCGCGAAACACACGCCATGCCCGTCCCGGACGAAAGAGATCATGAGGGTGGGCAAGGGCTGCCGAGGTCGGCGCGCCTGCGCCACCGCCGTGAGTTCCTCGAGGTCCAGCGCCGCGGGCGCTCGGTGAGGACGAGGTACCTCGTGCTCCTCGCCCTGCCCAACGGCCTGGGTCACCGGCGCCTCGGCGTGACCGTGTCCACCCGGGTGAGCAAGCGCGCGGTGGACCGCAACCGCATCAAGCGTCACCTGCGGGAGGCCTTCCGCAAGGAGCGCGGCTGCCTCCCGCCGAGCTGCGACGTGGTGCTCATCGCCCGGGGCGCGGCCCTCGAGGCCTCCCACGCGCAGCTCGTCGCGGCCTTCACCGAGGCCGCCCGGCGCCTGCCCGACCTGCCCGCGCTGGAGTTCGCCCGATGAGGAGGATCGTCTCCCTCGTCTCGGCGCTCTTTCGCCGGCTCTTCCTCGGGCTGATCTGGTTCTACCGCAACGCGATCAGCCCCTTCACCCCGCCCTCCTGCCGCTTCCAGCCCACCTGCTCGGCCTACGCCGAGGAGGCCATCCGGCTGCACGGCCCGCTGCGGGGCTTCTTCCTCGGTCTCTACCGCGTGGGTCGCTGCCATCCCTTCTCCCGGGGTGGCTACGATCCCGTGCCGGCCCTGCCCGAGACCCCGACCACCGGAATGGACGAGACCGCCCTCCCCCCGCGAAGCTAGAAGATGCAACAGCGCAACACATTCACCGCCATCGTCATCTGCCTGGGCATCCTCATCGCCTGGCAGACCATCATGCCCCGCGTCTTCCCGGAGTGGTTCCCGCCGCCCCCGGACGCTACCGAGACCGCGAGCCCCGACGGCGGCAGCGCGGCGACGAAGCGCGACGCCGGCACCCCCGACGGCGGGGCCGCCGTGATCGCCGCCAGCCCGGAGAGCGGTGCGCCCGCGGGCGAGGCCGGGGAGCCCGGCGAGGGTCCGGAGGCCGGCGCCGCGCCGGAGGCCACCGCGAAGGTGCCGGCCGAGCGGCCCGAGGAGAAGGTGGTCCTCGAGAACGAGAAGATCCGCGCCACCTTCACCAGCAAGGGCGCGGCGGTCTCCTCCTGGGTGCTCCTCGCCGACCGCTTCGAGCACGACGGGCCGGTCGAGGGCGGCGCCGAGGGCGAGACGAAGAAGACCCGGGTGGACCTCGTCGAGGTCGACGAGAAGGAGGCCCTGCCCTTCTCGACCACCTTCGCCGAGCTCGAGTGGGAGGCCGGCGCCTCCTACGAGATCGTGAAGAAGACCGAGTCCTCGGTGACCTTCCGGGCCACCTCGGCCGGCGCGACGGTGGAGAAGACCTTCAGCCTCGATCCCGAGAAGCCCTACCAGCTGGGCCTCGCCCTCACCGTCGCCGGCGACCAGGCGCTCTCCCCGCGGGTGCACCTGGCGCGCCGTCCGCCCGAGGAGAAGAAGGCCGGCGGCTTCTTCGGCCGGATGCTCAACCCCCTGCCGGATGAGATCCGGCCCTCCTGCGCCTACGGCGAGGAGGTCGAGCGGCGCACCTACGACGAGGACGAGCTCTCCTTCGCCCAGACCGGAGAGCTGCGCTGGGTGGGCATCGACTCGCGCTACTTCCTCACGACCGTCTTCCCCGGCGAGCCGGACCCCGGCGCGGGCTGCAAGCTCGAGATCCCCGAGGAGCGGCGTCTGCGGGCGAGCCTCGAGCTGCCCCCGGTGCAGCCGGGCAGCCAGAAGAACATCGAGGGCTACCTCGGTCCGAAGTTCAAGACCCAGCTCCACTCCTACGGCCACGATCTCGAGCGCAGCATCGACTTCGGATGGTTCGGTCTGCTCTCGATCTTCCTGCTCTACGTGATGAACTTCTTCCAGGATCTGGTGGGGAACTGGGGCGTCTCCATCATCCTGCTCACGGTGACGGTGAAGATCGTTCTCCTCCCGCTCACCAACTGGTCCATGAAGTCGATGGAGAAGATGCGCGCCATCTCTCCGAAGATGAAGGAGCTCAAGGACAAGTACGGGAAGGACCAGCAGCGCTTCCAGCAGGAGATGATGAAGATGTACCGGGAGGAGGGCGTGAGCCCCTTCGGCGGCTGCCTCCCGATGATGCTCCAGATGCCCATCTGGATCGCGCTCTACCGCACCATCTACAACACCGCCGAGCTCTACCAGGCGAGCTTCATCGCCGGCTGGCTCGACGACCTCTCGGCGCCCGAGGCCGGGGTCATCAAGTTCCTGCCCATCGCCATGGGCATCACGATGTTCCTGATGCAGAAGATGCAGCCGACGCCGAACACCGGCGACGACACCCAGGCGCGCATGCAGAAGACGATGATCTACATGATGCCGCCCTTCTTCACGCTCATCATGTACGGGCTGCCCTCGGGTCTGACCCTCTACATCTTCGTCAACAACGTCCTCTCCATCGCCCAGCAGTACTGGATCCGTCGCCGGCTGGCGGCCGAGACGGGTGAGACCAAGGCGTGAGCGCGAAGAAGAAGGATCCGCTGCTCGCCGCGGCGGTGATCAAGGTCTCCTGGGAGATGCGCGGACCGCAGGCGAAGATCTTCGAGGAGATCTACCAGGGCGTCCTGCGCGACCACGGCCTCAGCGAGGAGCAGGTCGAGGCCTACCTCGAGAAGAACCGGGCGAAGGTCGAGGCGCTGGCGAAGGGGAGCGGCGACGCCGCGAGCTGATGGACGGCCGCGACACGATCGCGGCCCTCGCGACCGCGACCGGCCCCGGCGCCGTCACCATCCTCCGCCTCTCGGGCCCCGGGGCCTTCTCGATCCTGGCGCGCCTCTGCCCGGGCCCTTCGCCCGCGCCGCGCGAGCTCGTGCTGCGCCCGGTGATCGATCCCGCGACGGGCGAGCTCATCGATCGCGCCCTGGTCGTCCGCTTCCCGGCGCCTGCTTCCTTCACCGGAGAGGACGTCGCCGAGATCCAGGCCCACGGCGGCGCGCTCCTCGCCGACGCGCTGCTCTCGGCGGCGCTCGCGGCCGGCGCCCGGGCGGCCCGGCCGGGGGAGTTCTCCCGGCGCGCCTTCGAGGGCGGTCGCCTCGACCTCGCCCAGGCCGAGGGCCTCGCCGAGCTGATCTCCGCGGGATCCGAGGCGGGCCTGCGCGCGGCCCGGGCTCTCTTCGGGGGGGAGCTCTCCCGGGAGGTCGGCGCGCTCCTCGAGCGGCTCGAGGGCCTGCAGGCCCGCCTCGAGGCCCTGATCGACTTCCCCGAGCAGAGCGGGGCGCTCGACGAGGAGGCCCTGGCGCGGGACCTCGCCGCGTTGCGCGCGCGCCTCGGGGCCCTGCACCGCAGCCACGCAGAGGGGAGGCGCCGGCGGGAGGGCGCCCGGGTGCTGCTCGTCGGCGCCCCGAACGTCGGCAAGAGCTCGCTCTTCAACGCCCTGGTCGGGCACGCCCGGGCCATCGTCCACGCGGAGCCCGGCACCACCCGCGACGCGGTGGAGGGGCGCCTCGAGCTGCACGGCCTCGGCGTCACCCTGGTGGACAGCGCCGGCGTGCGCGAGGCCCCGGGCGAGGTCGAGGCCGAGGGAGTCGAGCGCACCCGGCGGGCCCTCGAGGCCGCGGACCTCATCCTCTGGGTTCAGGACCTGGGCGAGGAGGCGCCCGCCGACCCGGCCACCGCGCAGCTGCTCGGGCAGGTGGGGGAGGGGCAGCGGATCCTCCCGGTGGGCAACAAGCGCGACCGGGCGGGGGAGGGCGCCTCGCACCCGCTGCCGGTCTCGGCGCTCACCGGCGAGGGGCTCGGGGCCCTGCGGGAGGCCCTGGCCGGGGCACTCGGCGCGGCCGGGGAGGGGAGCGGGGGAGAGGCCGGGGTGGTGCTGACCCTCGCCCGGCACGAGGCGGCGGCCGGCATCGCCCTCGAGGCCCTCGAGCAGGCCGAGGCGCTGCGGGCGGCGGGCGGCGGGCTCGACGCCCTCTCGGAGGAGCTCGGCGAGGCCCGCCGGCAGCTCGCCGGGATCCTCGGGAGGATCGCCCTGCCCGAGGCGCTCCTAGATCGTATCTTCGGCGACTTCTGCCTGGGCAAGTGAGGCCTGCCCGGGACGGGCGGAAAAGTTGCCCGGGTTGGGGTGGTGGCCGCATCGTAGAGGCCAGGTGAAGATCGGCATCATCTCGGATACCCACGGCCTGCTGCGCCCCGAGGTCCTCGCCGCGCTGGAGGGCTGCGAGGCCATCCTCCACGCCGGGGACATCGGTGGCGACGCGATCCTCGCGGGCCTGCGGCGAATCGCGCCGGTCCACGCCGTGCGGGGGAACTGCGATGGGAGCTGGGCCCGGGCGCTCCCCTGGACCGAGCACCGAGAGCTGGGGGGCCTCGGCTTCTACCTGATCCACGACCTCGCCGAGCTGGACCTCGACCCTTCGGCGGCCGGCGTCTCGGTCGTCGTCAGCGGCCACTCGCACCAGCCGAAGATCGCCTGGCAGGGTGGGGTGCTCTACCTCAACCCGGGCAGCGCGGGGCCGCGGCGCTTCACCCTGCCGATCGCGCTGGCGCGGCTGGAGCTCGGCCCCGGGGGGCTCGAGCCCGAGATCGTCACCCTCGGCTGAGGCGCGCTACTCCACCCTCACCGAGACCATGTCCGCCTCGGAGGCGACCTGGTCGTCGAAGACGGTGAGGGTGAAGACGAGGGTGGTGGGATCGGCCGGGGCCTCGAAGGAGAGGACGGGCTGATCGGTCTGCTCGAGGACGATGAGCGGGCCGCCGATCTGCAGCCACTCCCAGGCGACGATCGGGGTGCCGTCGGAATCGGAGGAGCCGGTCCCGTCGAGGGTGACGGTCGCGCCGGGGCCGACGACCAGATCCGCGCCGGCGTCGGCGCTCGGCGCATGGTTACCCTCGCCGGCGGTGACCTCGACGATCACCGGGAGCGGCGCGGAGGAGAGCAGGCCGTCGGAGGCGTGCACCTTGAAGAGGAGGAGGGTCACCTGGCGGGGGGCGACGAAGCGGGCCCGCAGCTTGTCGGTCTCCAGGGTCACCAGCGGTCCGTCGAGCTGCCGCCAGCGCAGGCGCACCGGGTCGCCCTCGGGATCCTCGGCCGTGCCCCAGAGCACCACCGCGACGCCGGGATCGGTGACGTGGTTGGTGGTCCAGCTCACCTCGGGGGGGTGCTGGCCGACGAGCGCGGGATCGGCCCAGAGGAGGACGTCGTCCTTCGACTCGAGCAGGCCGTCGGTGACGACGAGGCGGCGGTGGGTGAGCAGGGCGTCCCCGGGATCCACCTCGAGCGAGGCCTCCCGGGAGAGGAGGTCGCCGAGGGTGGAGAGCCACCTCACCTCGAGGGGGTCCTGGTCCGCGTCGGTCGAGCCGGCCGAGGAGAGGGTCGTGGTCTCACCCGGCGCCAGGGCGAGGTCGGCGCCGGCGCTGGCGAAGGGTGGGGTGTCCCGCACGCTCTCCCGCACCAGGATCCGGACTAAGTCGGAGCGCACCTCGTCCTCGGCGAAGACCTCGAGGCGGAAGTCGAGGTCGGCCGAGGTTGCCGGCGCCCGGAAGCGGGGCGAGCGGGTCGAGGGATCGCTCAAGGTCACCGGCGGACCCGAGAGCTGGGTCCAGGCCTGAGTGAGGCGGGCGTAGCCGAGGGCCAGGCTGGCCGATCCGTCGAGCTGGACGAGCACCCCGGGTCGAACCATCCGGTCGTTGCCTGCGTGAGCGAGGAGCAGCTTGGGGGGAGGGCTCACGCTTCCGTCGGGGGCGCCGCCGTCTCGGCCGCCCACGCCGGCGTCCGACCCCGAGCCCCCACCGCCGACGCCGCCGCAAGAGAGCGCGAGGATTGCCAGCGCGGCGAGCAGCGCGCGCGGGGTGCGGGAAGCGAGGTGATGCACTCTTGGGGACCCCTCCAGGTCGGGCGCCCGGCGAGGCGCCTCGATCAATGTAGCAAATCTGGAGAGGGGAGCCGTCCAGGAACACGGTTGACGCCCCGGTTCGCGATCTTCATATAGACGCGGCTGATGATCTCGAACCCCGACCTCATCGTGATCGGCGCCGGCCACGCCGGCTGCGAGGCCGCCCACGCCGCGGCGCGCTCGGGGCGGCGCACCCTGCTCTTGACCCTGCGCGAGGACCGGATCGGCTGGATGAGCTGCAACCCGGCCATCGGGGGGATGGCCAAGGGGCACCTGGTCCGGGAGATCGACGCCCTCGGTGGGCTGATGGGGCTGGCGACGGATCGGGCGGGCATCCAGTTCCGCACCCTCAACACCCGCCGGGGTCCGGCGGTGCGGGGCACCCGGGCGCAGGTGGACCGGCGGCGCTACGCCCTCGAGGTCCAGCGCCTGCTCGCGGCCACGCCGGGGCTCGAGGTCCGGGAGGGCCTGGTCGAGGCGCTGCTGCTCGAGCCCACCGGCGCCGGCCGGAGGGTGACCGGGGTGGTCCTGGAGAGCGGCGAGACGATCCGCGCCCGGGCGGTGGTGGTCACCACCGGCACCTTCCTCGGAGGGGTGGCGCACGTCGGGCAGCGGCGGGAGGCCTGCGGCCGGGAGGGGGAGCCGGCCGCCGAGGGGCTCTCGCGCTCCCTGCGGGAGGCCGGCCTGGAGCTTCGCCGCTTCAAGACCGGCACGACGCCCCGGCTGGACGGCCGCACCATCGATCCGGAAGGGCTGGAGCTCCAGCATGGGGATGAACCCCCGAGGCCCTTCTCGCTGCGGACCCGTCCGGAGGCCTTCCCCACCTTGCCCCAGCGGCCCTGCCGGATCACCGAGACCAACGCGACGACTCACGAAATAATCAATAATAACAAGAGTTTGTCTCCAATTTTCGACGGCACCATCGAGGGCACCGGCCCGCGCTACTGCCCCTCGGTCGAGGACAAGGTCCACCGCTTCCCGGACAGGGCCGAGCACACCGTCTTCCTCGAGCCCGATGGCCTGGACACCGACGAGGTCTACCCCGCCGGGCTCTCCACCAGCCTGCCCGTGGAGGTCCAGCTCGCCTTCCTCCGGAGCATCCGCGGGCTCTCCCGGGTGGAGATCCTCCGGCCCGGCTACGCCATCGAGTACGACTGCCTCGACCCCCGCCAGCTCCAGGCCAGCCTCCAGGCCCGGGGCATCGCGGGGCTCTTCTTTGCCGGCCAGGTCAACGGGACCAGCGGCTACGAGGAGGCGGCGGGCCAGGGGCTGCTGGCGGGGGTGAACGCGGCCCGGTGGCTGGCGGGCGAGGCCCCGGTGATCCTGCGCCGGGACGAGGCCTACCTCGGGGTCCTGATCGACGACCTGGCCACCGTTGGGACCCGGGAGCCCTACCGGATGTTCACCTCCCGGGCCGAGCACCGCCTGCGGCTGCGGGAGGACAACGCCGGGGTGCGGCTCTTGCCGCGGGCCCGGGAGCTGGGGCTCCTCGACGAGGACCACCTCCAGACGCTCGAGCGCCGGGCGGAGAGGACGCAGGCCGAGCTGCGCTACCTCGAGGAGACCCTGGCGCCGGCGCCGGAGGACGGCGGACCGAGGCAGCCCCTGGCGGTCCTCCTGCGAAGGCCCGAGACCCGCTACGAGGATCTCCGGGCGCTCCTCCCCGGCCGGGACTGGCTCCGGGGAGAGGAGGCCCTCTCGGTGGAGGTGGAGATCAAGTACGCCGGCTACGCCCGACGGCTGGATCGGCGGCTGGCCGAGCTCTCCCGGATGGAGGGTCTGGAGATCCCGGAGGGCTTCTCCTTCGAGGGGCTCGCGGGCCTCTCCCGGGAGGTGGTGGAGAAGCTCAGCGCCCACCGTCCCCGGACCCTGGGCCAAGCCTCCAGGATCAGTGGAGTCACCCCCGCGGCCCTGGATGTGGTCGCGGTCCACCTCGCGGGGGCCTGTGGATGAGGTGTGGAGAGGATTCCCGGGAGATGCAGGGTTTGCCTGTTTTTCCCGGAAAAGAGGCCCTTTTGGGGGTTGGGGGAAGCTGTGGGTAGGGAAGGAAGTGGCCGCTCTCTGGGGAGCCTGGTCGAGGAGGCCGCGCTCGCGCTCGACCCTCGTCTCCGGCCGGGCCCGGAGGCCCTGGAGCGCTTCGAGGCCCACGCCGCCCTCATCGCCCGCTGGTCGGCGAGGGTCCGCCTGGTGGGGGACCCCTCGGTGGAGGCCCTGGCCGTCCGGCACTTCGTCGACAGCCTAACCGTCTGCCTGGTGATGGACCCGCCTGAGGGGACCCAGGCGATCGACGTGGGCTCGGGCGCCGGCTTCCCGGGCCTGGTGCTGGCGGCGGTCTGGCCCCAGGTCCACTTTCGCCTCTATGAGGTCGATCAGCGCAAGGCGGCCTTCCTCAACGCGGCGGTCGCCGGGCTGGAGCTCAAGGAGCGGGTCCGGGTCGTGGGCCGGGGGCTCGAGGGCGACCCGGCCGCGGAGGGGATCGAGGCGGCGGACCTGATCCTCTCCCGGGCGGTGCGGGGGCCCGAGCGGCTGCTCGGCTGGCTCTCTCCCTACCGGCGGCCGGGCGGGAGGATCGTGGGGATGCTCGGTCCGGCCTTCGCCGGGGCCGAGGACCTCGCCGGCGAGGAGGAGGCCGCGAACCTGCGGCGGGTGGCCTCCTGGTCCGGCGAGCTCCCCGGAGAGGCCGGCCAGCGGACCGTCGTCGTCTGGGGCGACTGATCCGCGCCCCCGGAGGAGTGTTCCACGTGGAACACTCCCGCCCCGGCCAGCCGGCGACGAGCGATGTTCCACGTGGAACAATCGCTCACCGGGCCTCCTGCCAGGTGCCCTGCCAAGTGCCTGGCACCTATCAGGGGGCACCTATCAGGGAGCCTTCCAGGGGTCGTTGGGCGGGTAGCGGTAGCTCCAGACGCTCTGCCGGGAGCGGTCGAAGGCCGCCTCTCGCCGGGCCATCTCCTGGGCCCGGAGGGCGGTGCTCCGCCAGATCTCCTCGGCCTTCAGGCGGGCCAGGCGGTGCTCCTCGAGGGTGCGGGCCCGGCGCGAGGTGGCCGGGCGGCCCGGGGAGGGCTCGAGGTCCCAGCCCACGTAGGCGACCTCCCGGAGGGCCCGGCCGTTCTCGTGGGCGCTGATCTCGTGGTGGGGGCCCGGGCAGATGTCGCCGCTGTACAGGAAGAGCGCGCGCACGTTGTCCCCGAAGAAGTGGAGGAAGCCGAGGCCGAGCAGGGAGAGGCCGGCCAGGACGAGGGTGGCCCGGCGCAGGCGCTTTCGCCAGCGGGAGGGAGGGCGCGGCCGCGCGTCGGGGGTCTCCGGCAGGTCGTCCAGGATCGGGGTCATCATGGTTCTGGAAGCGCCCGGGGGCGCCGGAAGGTTCAGCCGCGGGGGAAAGAAAATCGAGGTCCAAAGACAAATTGTAAATAACTGATTTTATTTGGATTTGCTGCCTCATTCCGCGATCCGCTCCCGGGAAGCGCTGCAGCGCATTTGCCGGGTCGACCCAGGCGTGCTACCTCCCCGCCTTCCATGGGACGCATCATCGCGGTGGCCAATCAGAAGGGTGGGGTCGGCAAGACCACCACGGCGGTGAACCTCGGTGCTTCGCTGGCGGCGGCGGAGCGGCGCGTGCTGCTGGTGGACATGGATCCCCAGGGCAACGCGACCTCGGGGCTCGGCCTCGACAAGCAGGAGGTGGAGCGCGGCACCTACGAGGTGCTGCTCGGCGCCATCGACCCCGCCGAGGCGGTGCAGCCGACCGAGCTCTCGCACCTCTTCGTGATCCCGGCGACGCGCGATCTCGCCGGCGCCACCGTCGAGCTGGTCGAGATGGAGCAGCGCGAGTACCGCCTGCAGCAGGCGCTCGCCGCCGTGGTCGACGACTACGACTACCTGCTCATCGACTGCCCGCCCTCCCTCGAGCTGCTCACCCTCAACGCGCTGGTCGCGGCGCACTCGGTGCTCGTCCCGCTGCAGTGCGAGTACTACGCCCTCGAGGGGATCTCCGATCTGATGAACACCCTCGAGCTGGTGCGCTCGGGCCTCAACCCCGGGCTCGCCGTCGAGGGGATCCTCCTGACGATGTTCGACAAGCGCAACAACCTCGCCCACCAGGTGCGCGAGGAGGTGAGCCGCTACTTCCAGGAGCAGGTCTTCGAGGTGATCGTGCCGCGCAACGTGCGGCTCTCGGAGGCGCCGAGCTTCGGCAAGCCGATCCTCCTCTATGACGTGGAGTCGAAGGGCTCGCAGGCCTACCTCGGCCTGGCCGAGGCGATCATCGATCGCGACACCCCGCCCGCCCCCACCCTCGGCAGCGCCGGAGCCCAGCCATGAGCGCCCAGCGACCTCCCCGCCGCGCCGCGCTCGGCCGCGGCCTCTCCTCGCTGATCACCACCGCCGAGACCGAGAAGAGCGATGGTGCTCGCCGCGTCCTGCAGGTCGGCATCGAGCGCCTCGCCCCCCACAAGGAGCAGCCGCGCCGCCGCTTCGAGGACGACGCCCTCGCCGAGCTCGCCGCCTCGGTGAAGGACCGCGGCGTGCTCATGCCGATCCTCGTGCGCCGGCACGGCGGCGCCTTCCAGATCATCGCCGGCGAGCGCCGCTGGCGCGCGGCGCAGAAGGCCGGCCTCTCCGAGGTGCCGGTGGTGATCGAGGAGGCAGACGACGCCGAGGCCTTCGAGATCGCGCTCATCGAGAACCTGCAGCGCGAGGACCTCACCCCCATCGAGGAGGCCGAGGCCTACCGCCGCCTGATGGAGACGGGGCCCGCCACCCAGGCGGAGGTCGCCAGCCTGGTCGGCAAGAAGCGCTCGACGGTGGCCAACGCCGTGCGGCTCCTGAAGCTGCCCGAGGCGGTGCGCGACGCGGTGAACGAGGGGCGCCTGACCATGGGTCACGCCAAGGTGCTCCTCTCCGCCGACGAGAAGAAGCTCGAGGAGCTCGCCCGCAAGGTGCTGGCCGAGGGCCTCACCGTGATCCAGACCCAGGCGCTGCTGAAGGCCGAGCGGCCGAAGGCGGACAAGAAGAACGGCAAGAAGCTCACCGACACGCCGGCCACCCGGGACCTGGTCCGCAAGCTCGAGGCGGCGCTCGGCTGCCGGGTGAAGCTCGAGGATCGCGGGGGCAAGGGACAGCTCCTGATCACCTACGGAGACCTCGATGGCCTCGACCGGGTGGTCGGGAAGATTCTGGGTGAGTGAGTGATTCCCTAGACAACGACCCCGTACTACACAGGGAACTCCATGGGTTTCTGGAACAAGGAAACGAGCTCGGAAGAGCAGGCCGACGCCGCCCCCAAGGCCACCACGCCGCCGGCGGTGAGCCCCCCCCCAAGCAAGGAGAAGAGGATGGCCCGGGAAGAGAAGCAGACCGGAGAGATCAACGCCCTGCTCGGCCGTGGCGCCAGCTTCGAGGGCAAGCTCTCCTTCGAGGGGACCGTCCGCATCGACGGCAACTTCAAGGGGGAGATCTTCACCGACGACATCCTGGTGATCGGCGACGGCGCGAAGGTCGAGGCCGAGATCCGGGCCGGCTCCGTGAACGTCAACGGTGAGGTGAAGGGCAACATCGTCGCCACCAAGTCCGTCGATCTCCACCGCCCCGCGCGGGTCTACGGCAACATCAACACGCCGGCGATCGAGATCGAGAAGGGCGTGATCTTCGAGGGCAACTGCTCGATGAAGAGCGGCGGCGCCGCTTCGGCGAAGCCCGTGAGCAACGCCAAGCCGGCCGAGGGCGAGGCGCAGAAGAACGCCTGATCGATGGGCGCGCCGCGCCGTCTCTCGAAGGAGGGGTGGGCCCGCCTACTCCTTCTTCTCGACCATGATCGGCATGACCAGGTCGCCACCGTCGGCGCCGATGCCGATCAGGGTGGTGTTGCCCTCGGCGACGCCGGTCACCTTGACCCGTCCGTCCTCGAGGACCTCTACCGTGGCGATCTCGGGGTTCTCCACCGAGACCTCCTTCGGTGCCCCGCCGATGGGCATGGTGGTGGACGAGCCCACCTTCACCCGGATGTGTTGGGGTGTCTGAGCCGGCGCGGAGGTGGGCGCAAGTGAGGTGGAGAGCGCGAGGGCGCCCAGGGCGAGGGCCACGATGAGCAGGAAGCGACGCATGTCGAAGTGTCCTCCGGAAGACAGCAGGATACGATCGACGTCACCGAGCGCCAAGGATTCACCGTGAGCGGGGCGCGCCTCCTCGAGCGCCCCGATGGCACCCGGCTGGTCTGGGAGCGCTTCGGGCCCGCGGATCGCCCCACGGTGGTCGTCACTCACGGGATCTTCTCCTACCGGGAGATGCGGGAGCTCGGGGTCCTGCGCGAGGCCCTCCTGGCCGCCGGCTACTCGGTGGTCCTCTGGGACGTGCGGGGGCACGGCGACTCCACCGGGCGCTTCACCTGGGGCATCGAGGAGCCCCGGGACCTCGCCGCCCTGGTCGAGGTGATCCGGGCGGAGCAGCCCGGGAGCCCCCTCCTGGCCATCGGCTTCTCCTTCGGGGCCTTCCACAGCCTCCTGGCCGCCGCCGAGGGCGCGCCCTTCGAGCGGCTGGTGCTGGTGGGCGGCCCCCGCGACTTCCGGGGCCTGGCGCCGGCGATCTTCGGCGGCCACTTCCTGCGGACGCTGCGCTACCGGGCCCGGCGGCCGGTGCGCCTGCCGAGGCTGGGCTGGCCCCTGCGCGGCCAGCGGCACCCGCGAGAGGTCGTGGCCGGCCTCGCGCAGCCTCTCCTCTTCGTCCACGGCACCGCCGACTGGATCGTTCCGGCCCGTCACTCCGAGGATCTGGCGCGGCTCGCCGGGGAGGGCGCCTCGCTCCGGATTCTGGAGGGGGGGCTCCACGCCGAGTATCTTCTGGCCCAGGAGCCAGAACGCTTCATGGAGCAGGTCCTGCCCTGGCTCGCGGCCGGGACCTCCCGCAGGGAAGGATGACGGTGATGAACCACCTCTCGAAGAAGCTCGTCGCGCTGGGGCTGGCCTTCGGCCTCGCGGCCCTCGCCGCCCACCCCGCGGAGGCCCGGGCCGAGACCAACGACGCCCTGGTGGTGAAGCCGACGGTGGACGTGCCGCTCACCCTCGGGGCCGGCGCCCTCTTCCTCACCCTCTTCCTCACGCCCCACCGCCAGGGGGTGATCCTCGATCAGACCGTGGGGCCCAAGAAGGGCCTCGACTCGCTCGGGGTCCTGAAGCTGAACGAGGGCGTCGCCCACGTCTCCGACTACCTCCTCTTCGGTGGCATCGCCGCGGGCCTGGGCCTGGTGGCCTACGACGGAGCGCGGCACGGCCGCTTCGGCACGCGCACCCTCCTCTACGTCGAGGCCATGATGATGGTCGGGGTCGCCACCGAGATCACCAAGTGGGCGGTGCGGCGGGCGCGCCCCTACACCCTCGATCCCGACGGGGACGGCCGCCTCGGAGAGCAGGACGACGACCTCTCCTTCTTCTCGGGGCACACCTCCTCCACCGCGGGCTGGACCTTCGCGGCGGTGCGCATCCTGGACCTCTCCCACGACTGGCCGGCCTGGATGCGGGGCGTCGGCTACGGCGGTGCGGTGCTGCTGACCGCCTCGATGGCCACCATGCGGGTGATGGCGGGCAAGCACTGGCCCACCGACGTGCTGGTCGGCGCCTTCGTGGGCGGGGCCCTCGGCTGGGTGGTGCCCGAGCTGCACCGCAAGGAGCTGCCGGTCAGCCTGGCCGTCGCGCCGGTCCCCGGCGGCGCCCACCTCGCCGTCTCCGCTACCTTCTGATAGGTGCTTCTGATAGGTGCCAGGCACTTATCAGAGATAGGTGCAGAGATAGGTGCCAGGCACTTATCAGATGGGCGTGATTTCAGGGGGTTGAGGGGCTCTCGGGGCTCTCGACGCAGGCCTGCCCGGGGTCCTCGAGGGCGCAGATGAGCGCCTGCGCCGGTGGGCCGCCCCACCAGCCGCTGGCCTCGTAGACCGCGGCGTCCTCGCCCTCGGGCTGGAAGCAGAGCTGCCAGGTGTCGAGGCGGTCGCCGTAGACGAAGAACCAGAGGAAGTCCCGGACCTCGGGGAAGGCGAAGCGGCCCTCCGCATCGGTGACGACGCTCTCCTCCCCCAGACACTGCCCGGCGGCGCTGCGGGGCGGGGTGCCCAGGGTGCGGTGGACCCGCACCCCGGCCCGGGGGAGGTCGGCCGCGTGGACGACACCGCTGAGGGCGGGGGCGCGGCGTTGGTGGTGGGGAAAGGGGAGGCAGGCGGGTAGCAGCCCGAATACAACGATAAAGAGGAAAAGACGGGGACGGGAACGGGGACGGCTACGGGGACGGACCGTCGCCGTCCTCGTCACCGTCTCCGTCTTCTCCCGGGTCTCGTTCTTCCTCATCGGATGATCAGGGTAGCACCGGGCACGTAGCGCTTCTCGAGATCCTGCACCTCGCGATCGGAGAGCAGCACGCAGCCCAGCGTCCCGTCGATGAAGCGGTGGAAGACCTGCAGGCCCTTCGGCACATAGGAGAGCTTCTGCCCGTAGCCGTGGATGCCGATGGCGCCGCCGAGCTTCGTGCCCTGGGGCGGCATCGCCCCCTTCGCGTGCGCCGCGAGGATGCGATCGTGGGTGGCCTGATCGATGAGGCCGCTCTTCAGGCCCCGCTTCGCGTCATGCACCCCGGGGTAGCTCACCGGCAGGAAGCGCAGGTAGCTCTTGCTCGCCCGGCCCCGCATCAGGCGGTAGCGGCCCAGGGGGGTCTTGCCGTCGCCGCGGCGCTCCTTCCCCAGGCCACCCCGGCCGAGGCCCACCCGGTAGCGCTGCAGCCGGGTCTCTCCTTCATAGAGCGTGAGGGTGCTCTCCCGGGTGTCGAGGACGAGGCGGTCGGCGAGGCGGGGCGGGGCCTCCCGGGGCGCGGGGGCGCTCCCGGCCCCGAGCAGCAGCAAGAGGGCAAGGGGCGCGGCGGCGAGGAGCGAGGAGCGCATGGACGATCCCTCGAACCGCCGGCCCGGGGGCGGGATTCCTGCGCGCGGGCGGCCCCCGATGAAGTAAAAAGGAGAAGAACATGGACCACGTACTGAGATTACTGGTGCAGGACGCGGACTTGCGGGTCCTGGCGGTGACCTCCACCGACCTGGCCCGCGAGGCCAGCAGGCGGCATATCTGCGCGCCCTCGGCCGGCCTGGTCCTGGGCGAGGCCCTCACCGCGGCGCTCCTCCTCTCCCGCCTGCTCAAGGAGCCCCGCCGGGTGATGCTCCAGATCGAGTGTGACGGCCCCATCAAGGGCCTGATGCTCGACGCCGACGCCGACGCCGAGGGCGGGGTGCGCGGCTTCCCCCGGGTGCCCTCGGTGACCTTCCCCTCGGCGCAGGGACCGCTGACCCAGCCGGCCTACGGCAGCCGGATGCTGCTGAACGTCATGCAGGAGCTCTCGAGGGGCGAGTGGTACCGCGGCTCGATCGAGCACTCGGGCCGCAGCCTGGCCCGGGCCGTGGAGGACTACCTGCTGACCTCGGTGCAGCTCGAGTCGGTGGTCTCGCTCCACGCGCACCCCGGCGCCGGAGGCGAGATCGCCGCCTGCACCGGCATGCTCTTCCAGCGGCTGCCCACCAGCAACCCCGCGGCCCTCGAGGCCGTGCGCGCCCGGGTGCGCGAGGGCTTCGTGCCGACCTACGTCGGGGAGCTCCTGCGGGCGGGTGAGACCGTCAGCGTGGGGACGGTCCTCGACGAGCTGATGGGAGGTCCCGAGGGCAAGGGCGGCGACAACCTCTCCCTCCTCGAGCGCAGCGAGGTGCACTTCCAGTGCGACTGCAGCCGGGAGCGGATGCTCGCCGCGCTCACCACCCTCGGCGACGAGGACCTGCGGGAGATGATCGAGGCCGGCGAGGTCGCCGAGGTCACCTGCGACTTCTGCCGGGAGCAGTACCGGGTGCCGCCGCAGGAGCTGGCGGAGCTCCGGGCCTTCCTCTCCCACGGGCCCGGAGAAGACTGACGGGCAAAGACGGTGACGGAGACGGGAACGGTATTCGGGCCCGATCGGGACGGATCGTCTCCGGCTCGACTTCCGTCCCCGTGACCGTCCCCGTCTTCTCCTCTGGCTCGATTCGCATCGACAGGAGCCCGCCCGCGGCGGCGGGGACCGTGAGGGGCGGTCCGGCGCCACCGCGGGCGGAACGAGAAGGGGGGCCTACTCGGCGGGCTTGAAGATGAGGGGCAGCTCGAGCTGGCTGGCCCGGCCGTCCTTCGCCGCGGGGAAGGAGAGCCTGGCGGCCTCGCCGCTCAGGCAGGCCGAGAGCGCCGGCTCCTTCATCGCGTCCGAGAGCACCTTCACCTCGCCGACCTTGCCGTCGGCCTCGATGGCCATCGACAGGACGACCTTCCCGGCGAGGCCCGGCCGGGCGGAGGTCAGGGCCTGCTCGTAGCAGCGCTGGAAGCCGGCGAGCTGACCCTTCAAGGAAGCGATGACGGCGTCGCGATCGAGGCCGCCCTCGATCTTCAGCGCCGCGCCGAAGGTGGAGGTGGGCTTCGCCGGGGCGGCAGGGGCGCTGGCGCCGCCGGGCTGGAAGACGAAGGGGTAGCTCACCTGCACGTTGCCGCCGCCCTTGGGGGCGGGGAACTGCCAGGTCTTCACCCGGGCGTTGATGCAGCCCTCCACCGCCGCGTTCTTCAGGGTGGTGGAAGAGGTCCTCACCGCCGTCACCTTGCCGGTGGGGCTGATCGTGAAGGTGGGGGTCACCTTGCCCTGGAGCGCCGGGTTCCGCTGCAGCTCCCGCTCGTAGCAGTAGCGCATCTCGTTCTTGTGGGAGCGGATGACCCGGCGGATGACCTCCTTGTCGAGGGAGCCCTGGACGCTGGGGGTGCCGCTCTCGATCATGCTGTCCTTCTTGCCGCCGAGGCCCCCGACGCCGCTGCCGTAGCCGCCGAGGCCGCCGCCCCGACCCCGGGTGCCGACGCTGCCGACCCCGAAGGTGTTGCCCGAGGCGCCACCACCGCCGCCCTTGCCGCTGCCCTTCAGGCCCAGGCCGCCCGCGCCGTGGACGTCGCCCACGCTGGTGCCGCCGAGGACGCCGAGCAGGCCCTGGCTGGCGGCGGCCTCCTGCTTGCCGAGCTTGCCCGCGCTCGTCCGGGTGTTGCGCGCGGGACCGGAGGCGGCGCCCATCACCACGGCCCGGCCGGTATGAACCCGGGGGACCTTCCGGGCCATCTTCCTGACGGCCAGCTTCGGGGGCGCCGCCGCGACCGCGCCGGCGGCCTGGCCGTCCACGCCCTCGGGGACCTCGACCGGCTGCACCACCTTCGTCGGCGCGCCGTCGCCCACCACCCGCGAGCGGTCCACCGCGACGAAGGAGGTGTAGGCGGTGAGGATCCGGTAGTCGAGGCCCAGCCTCGTGATCGCCACCTTCACGTCCTCGAGCTTGCGGGCCTCGAGGCCGCGGCCGGCGTTCCAGAGGGAGTCGTCGAGGGCCTGGATCTTCTCCCGGGCCCAGAGGGAGGGCAGGGCCTCGTGGGCCGGGTCCCTCGCCGGCAGATCGACCCGGATCGGCATCCGCACCTTGCGGCCGTCCTCGCTGCGGGCCTCGAGGGTGATGACCCCCCGGCCCGAGCCGTCGTAGCGGCCCTGCACGATCAGGGGGCGGCTCGCGAAGAGGTCGGGCAGCTCGCGCGGATAGACCGACTGCGGCCGCACCGGGAGGGAGCCCCAGTCGAGGGAGAGGTCGGTGAGCACCGGGTGATCGATCCGCCGGTAGAAGGCGTCCACGGCCTCGCTCGGGCTCTCGCGGTTCGTCATCACCCGGGCGGCGCCCTTGCCGGCCTTCGCCAGCCCCTCGATGAGCATCCGGTTCACCGAGGAGCCCACGCCCAGGGTGAAGACCCGGGCCTTGCGATCCTCGCTGTCGTGCGCGGCGACGTACTGCCGGGCCGAGGCGAGGATCTGCTGCTCGTTGCCCACGTAGCCGTCGGTGAGGAAGAAGACGTAGCGGTGCCGGCCCGCCTCGACCTCACCCTCGAGGGCCGCGGCCACCGCGTCGAGCATCATCGTCCCGCCGCCGGCGCTCATCCCGTCGACGAAGGCCTGGGCGAGCTCGATGTTGCCTTGCGTCGCCGGGCGGGCGCGCTCCCAGACCCGGCCGGGGGAGCCGGCGAAGGTCAGCACGTTGAAGGTGTCGCCCGGGCGCAGGCGCGAGAGGGCCTCGCCCATCACCTTCTTGCACTGCCAGAGGGGCAGCCCGCTCATCGAGCCCGAGACGTCCACCACGAAGACCAGCTCGCGCTTGCCCACCAGCGCGTCGACGTCGAGCTGGGGCGGCTGGATCATCAGGGAGAAGAACTTCCCGCGGGCGTCGGTGTGGGTGAGCAGCCCCGCCTGCACCGCCGCGTCGTCCACCCACCAGCGCAGGACGAAGTCGCGGTTGGGGAGGTGGTCGTGGGCCGCCAGCTGCAGCGAGAGGCCGTCGTCGCCCTCGGCCTGCACCTCGACGTCGTGGGTGGGCACCTCGAAGTCGCGCAGGGGGAGGCCGGC
The DNA here is from genome assembly GCA_029210625.1 of Deltaproteobacteria bacterium. Taxonomy (NCBI): domain Bacteria; kingdom Pseudomonadati; phylum Myxococcota; class Myxococcia; species Deltaproteobacteria bacterium. The sequence continues at coordinate 270,859 of JARGFU010000004.1, forward strand.
GTCGAGCTCGACCCGCAGGCTGACGTCGTGACCGCTGCGCATCCCGGCGGGCAGGACCGGCGGGCTGATCCTCGAGGCGTCGGGGACCTCGGTGGTGTCGGCGTGGGTGCCCTCACCGCTCCTCGTCCCCGCCGGGCTGCCGGGCATGAAGCGGGGGCCGACCACCATCGGGAAGGCCAGCTCGAAGGCGCCGGCGTCGTAGGGCAGGGCCTGGACGAAGTGGAGGGTGACCTCGATGGACTCCCCCGGGGCGAGGTTGGCCACCGACTGGGTGAAGACGTTGGGGCGCTCCTGCTCGAGGAGCGCGGCGGTGTGGCCGGCGCTGCGGGCGGTCTCGTAGATCCGCCGGGCCTCCTCCCGCTTCTCGATCTTCCCCTCGATGACCCGCTCGCCGATGCGCATCCGGAAGTCGTCCACCGCCGCCCGCTCCGGGAGGGGGAAGACGTAGATCGCCTCGATGGGCTCCTCGAAGGGGTTGCCGAAGCGCTGGGTGACCTTCGCCCCGGCCACGAAGCCGCTGACCTCGATCGCGACGTCGGTGTGCTCGAGGGGCAGGGCCACCGCCTCGCCCCCGGGCTGCTCGACCATCAGGCGGGGGATCTCCCCGGCGGGCACCAGGGTGTCGCCGAGGGCGGGGACCGGGGCCAGGAAGAAGAAGAGACCGAGCAGGGGCAGCAGGCGGCGGGACATCGGGGGACCTCCATCGAAGTCGAGGCAGGGATCGTTCGCTCTCTCGCCGATCGAACGCGGGGCGCCTCCGAAGTTCCGCCGGCCCCCGATCCGCCGCCGCTTGCAACTGGAAAATTCTGCTAGAGTGGCAACGGAGCGGTCGGGATCCACCAGCAGAGGCGCACACCTTGAATCGACCAACGATCAGCCCCGAGCGGCTGGCCGAGCTGGCGCAGCGCAAGCTCGCGGCGCTAGGGATCGCCAGCGGCCTGGCTCAGGACGGAAAGACCCTCGTCGGCCGCATCCCCGTCCAGGCCGGCACCATGGTGAACCCCTTGAGTGGCGAGCCGATCCAGGAGGTCCGCTTCGCGGTCGTGGGGCACGACAAGGTGCGGCTCGTGGCGCCGCAGGCCCTCGCCGAGCTGGCCCCGCAGCCCTTCTACGATCAGGATCAGCCGGTGCTCCTCCTGGCGCGGATCACCGAGTGCCTGGCCCGCCGCGCGTCGGCGGCCCAGTGGTGGGAGACGACCCTGCGGGCGCGCGGCTTCGTCGCCCGGCTGGACGCCACCCGGATCGTGGCCCTGGGCCAGGTCGACCTCTCCACCGGCGGCCGGGTGCTCCTCGAGGGGAGCGACCGCGGGCTCTTCGCGACCCTGGCCATGCGGCCCGGGGACAAGTACCCCCTGCGCCTGGGTGAAGTCCCCATCGATCTGGAGGACTACCCGGATCGCGCCGACCTCGAGGTCTCCCTCAAGCGCTGGATGGAGGAGGCCGAGCAGAAGCCCGCCGCCGGCGCGGCGCCGGTGCTGACCCAGCCGGTCGTCGCGCCGGATCCGGCGGCCGTCCCCGGCATCCCCCTCTCGACCTACCTCGCGCGGGCCGATGGCGACCTGCGGGTGCTCGCCTTCTCGGCGGTGAAGATGGTCACCCTGGGGGAGGAGAAGCTGCGCTTCTCCCTGGAGCAGCGGGGCGCCGAGGTGATCGGCCGGCTGCAGAAGCCCGGGGCCCTCGTCTGGGAGGGCCGGGTGGACCTCGCCACCTTCCCGGGGGTCGAGGCCTTCGTGGCCCGGCTCACCGGGCAGCAGCCCGCCCCGGCCGCCGCGCCTCCGGTCGCCGCCGCCGTCCCGACTCCGGCGGCGCCCCCCGCCTCCCGGGCGGTGATGATCGAGCTCCCGCCGCCGGCGCCCGGCAGCCAGCCCCAGGGCCCGATCCCCAACCACGCGCTGCCCATCAAGGGAGAGCGCTGGGTGATGACCGTGCGGGAGGTGAACCGGGCGAGCGGCCAGGTGGCCTACGCGCCGGTGGACGCGCACGGCGTGACCTACGGGGAGCCCGCGCGGCTGGAGGAGGGTGTCTTCTCGGAGGTCTTCGCCGATCTGGGCGGCGGCTCGCACCGCCTCTCGGTGGAGGTCAAGGCGGTGGAGAGCGCGCGGATCTGCTACCTGCAGCTGGACGCGAAGGGAGGCTCGGTGGGGCAGCAGCGCTGCGTGGCGCCGGGGGTCTTCGTCGCGACCTTCTTACCGGAGGCAGCGGCGTACTAGGCGCATTGCCAGGGGTCGGGTCCGGCGGGTAGGAGAGGGGCCGTGAAGGCCTGGCTCCCACCGGCGATCGTCCTCGCCCTGCTCCTGTCGCCGCTGGCTGCCCTCGCCCACCAGACCGCGGACAGCCGGCTCGAGGTCGAGGTGCGGCCGCTGGCCAACGAGGTGGATCTGCTGGTGCTGATCCCCGCGCCGGACCTCTCCGACGCCCTCTCGCTGAAGCTCGGCGCCGACGGAGCCCTCGATCCCGAGGACCTCGAGCCGAACCGGGCCCTGATCACCGCCTACCTCCGGGGCACCACCGGGGCGCGCCGGGGCGGCAAGACCTGCGAGCCCACCGGCGAGGCCACCCTGCGGCTCGGGGAGGGGAAGCGCCACCTCCTCTTCCTCGATACCCTGCGCTGCACCCAGGATCGGGGGCCGCTCCTCCTCTCCCACGCCGCCCTCTTCGAGACCGGCCGCTACAAGCACCTCGCCCGGATCCAGGTCGGAGACGAGGTCACCACCACGGTCTTCTCGCCCGGCCTCGCCCGCACCTCGATCCCCCTCGAGGATCGCCCGGGCCCGGCCGGCCGCGCCCTCTCGGTGGTGGGGAGCTACCTCTGGCTGGGGGTGATGCACATCTGGGGGGGCATCGACCACGTCCTCTTCGTGATCTGCCTGCTGGTGGTGGCGGACCGCTTCCGGGGCCTGCTCGGGGTGATCACCTCCTTCACGGCGGCCCACACGATCACCCTCCTGGCCAGCGCCCTCGGCGCCTTCTCCCTCTCACCCGGGATCGTCGAGCCGGCGATCGCCGCCTCGATCCTCTACGTCGCCGGCGAGAACGTCTGGGCCGCCCACACCGGGCGCGAGAAGATCTCCCACGGCTGGCGGCGCTACGCGGTCACCTTTGCCTTCGGCCTGATCCACGGCTTCGGCTTCTCCTACGTCCTGCGCGACGAGGTGGGCCTGCCCACCGAGGCCCTCCTGCCGGCGCTGCTCTCCTTCAACGTCGGCGTGGAGCTCGGGCAGGTGGTGGTCGTCGCCGCCGCCTGGCCGGTGCTGCGCTGGCTCTCCCACAAGGGCTACTGGAAGCCCCTCCTCTTCGCGGCCATGACCGTCGTCGGGATCGTCGCCGGCTACTGGCTCGTCACTCGCCTGATGGGCTAGCCGCCTCGCCGGCCTCCGGCGCCAGCCAGACCCGGGCGAGGCCCGCGAGGTGGTGGTTGGTGAGCATCCGGACCTGATGCTGGCCGGTGAGGCCCCGCAGGGGAGGCAGGCCACCCTCGACGGGGTGGAGCAGCCCGCGGACCTCCGGTCGCAGCACGACCCGGCCGACGCTCGCCACGGGCCGATCGGCGGGCTCGGTGAAGAGGGGGATGAGGTGGGCGTCCTCCAGCAGGAGGCGCTCGATCCGCTGGTAGATCCCCCGGCGCTCGCTCGGGCTCTCGCTGCGATCGAGCGCGTCCAGCGCCTCCCGCAGCGCGGGGTTGACGGTCGGCTCCTGGGCGAGCTCCTCGACCATGTTCATGAGGTAGGGCCAGGGCTCCGAGCCGTAGATGGGGTGGGTGAAGCCACCGACGGTGAGGTCGATCTGCTGGGCCTCCATGCTGCGCTGGAGGCTCGAGAGGAGCAGGACGTGGCGATCCACTCGCCAGCCGAGGGCCTCCAGGTTGGTCTCGATCCAGGCGCAGCGCTCCTCGAAGAGGGTCAGGCAGCCCAGCCGCAGGACCGGCAGGGGCTCCTCCCCTCCGAGGCCGGCCTCCTCCAGCAAGGCCTTTGCCCGCACGGGGTCGAAGCCGTAGCCGGTCTCGACGGGGGAGAAGGCGTCGAAGCGATGATCGAGGAAGCGGCCGATCGGTGCCCGCTCTTCGGTCCGCTGCTCCTCCCGGTTCAGGCTCCAGCCGAGGGACTGCCGCACCCGGGCGTCGACGAGGGGGGAGCCGGGCGGGGACTGCACCTCCAGCACACTGAGGTAGAAGCCCCGGGCCGGGATGGGCCAGCGGCGCAGGCCGGCGGCGCGCAGCGCGTCGCTCGACAGCTCGGCGCCCGTGCCCTCGAACAGGAGGGCGATCTGAGCCCTCCCCGCCGCCAGGCTCCCGAGGGCCTGCCCGGGGTCCGGCTCGTAGGCGAGGACCACCTCGTCGAGGAGCGGGAGCTGGCCGAGGACCTCGTCGTGCACCCAGTAGTGTTCGAAGCGCCGGAGGCGCAGCGTGCCGGGCTCCGGGGTGAGGGTGAGCCGGAAGGGACCCGTCCCGATCACCTGCTGGAGGTCGTCGAGGGCCTGGCAGCTCCCGGTCTGCGCGGGCAGGAGCACCACCTCGGCGAGCCGGAAGCGGAGGAAGGAGACCGGGTGGGAGAGCGTCATCCGCACCTCCCGGGGCCCGGTGGCCTCCAGGTGCTCCACCGGCAGGCTCTCGAGC